>CAZSKH010000004.1:0-1675 GCA_964607395.1 uncultured Algimonas sp. | reverse complement strand
TTGGCGTCCCGCTCGTGAGTTTGGCGGCGAGGCGATTCCCTGACTATGATCCAAATGAGCTACCGCCAGAGTTGGCCAGCCTCCCAGCGATTAAACCGGGTAGTCGCGGGCTCTCATGAAACCGCTTCCCCGTCTCGGCGTCAATATTGATCACATAGCGACTGTGCGCAATGCGCGCGGCGGCGAGCATCCTGACCCTGTGGCAGGGGCCTATGCGGCGATCCGAGCCGGAGCTGATGGTATCACCGCGCATTTGCGCGAAGACAGGCGTCACATGCGCGATGACGATATGCGCCGGCTTCAAATGCTATGTGAAAGCGAGAATATACCGCTGAACATGGAAATGGCTGCGACGGAGGAGATGCTCAAAATTGCGCTCGACTTGAAGCCCAAAGCCATTTGTATTGTGCCCGAGCGCCGGGAAGAACGCACGACAGAAGGCGGCTTAGATGTTGCTGGTGGGCATAATCATATCACGCCCATCGTTAGAACTCTGACCGAAGCTGGGTCGCGTGTCTCTTTATTCATCGAGGCCGTAGAGACGCAAATCCGCGCCGCTGCCAGCACGGGTGCAGCGGTCGTCGAATTCCACACAGGGGCCTATGCGCATGCCTTGGATGACGGCAAAACCGACGCCGCGGAAAGCTATCTCGAGGCTTTTCGACAGGGCGCTAAGCTGGCGCATGAATTGGGGCTGGAGGTCCATTTCGGACATGGCCTGACATTTGATAATGTCGGATCGGTTGCCGCCATCCCAGAATGTATGGAGTTAAACATCGGACATTTCATTATTGGGGAGGCCATTTTCATGGGCTTGGAGCCTGCGATAGTTGAAATGCGGCGTTTATCCTCAGAGGCGCGAACCGCATGATTGTCGGGATTGGGACAGATATTTGCGACATCCGTAGGATTGAAAACTCCATCGAGAAATTTGGCGAGCGGTTTTTGAACAAGACCTTCACGGAAGGGGAGCAAGCCTATTGCGAGTGTAAAGCCCGCCCCGCCATGAGCTATGCCAAGCGGTTCGCAGCAAAAGAGGCTGTCGCGAAAGCCCTAGCCGGCGACGACACGGGGTCTCTAAGCTGGAAATCTGTCGAGGTCCAAAATGACACGTCAGGCCGCCCCATTATCGTCCTGACTAAGGATGCTAAAACCCGGTCAGAGCGGCGCTGTCCGGAGGGTCATCACCTCGCTATCCATCTCTCCCTATCAGACGATTATCCTTACGCGACTGCATTTGCGATTGCCGAAGCGATTCCAGTCGTTAGATAGACCTCATGACGACATCTGAAAAAGACGCGAAGCCTGCCAAAGAGATCAAGGTGGATGACGAGTCCCAAAATGACAAATCTAAGGATGAGGCATCCAAGGACGAGACCTCTAAAGGCGGTATTCGGGAAACGATTTCGACGGTTCTTTGGGCGTTGGGGATCGCTTTCGTTCTTCGGACGTTCATCTTTCAGCCCTTCCATATCCCATCCGGTTCTATGGTGCCGGGTTTGGTCCAAGGCGACTATATCATTACATCTAAATTCACGGTTGGATTTGGCAAACACGCGGCAACACCTTTTCCTTTTCCGGTCAAAAAAGGCCGCTTGTTTGAGCGCGAATTAAAACGCGGGGATGTCATCGTCTTCCGTCCCGAAGGTGACAATAAGAACTTTATCAAGCGCGT
>CAZSKH010000003.1:0-26994 GCA_964607395.1 uncultured Algimonas sp. | reverse complement strand
ACTGCGGATAGCAGCAATTTTGTTTTTGTGGACATTTTCATGTGAGCAAAAGTTCCCTTGGAGTGAGTATTAGTCAGGCGTGCACGACAGAAGCCAGTCTCCTGCCGCAATTGCGGACGTCGCTATGACAGTTTAGTAATGCTATCAAACCGAAACCTCATTTTAGCGCAGATTTGGGTTAATTTTGTCAAATTGTGTGTCAAATCTGCATCACAATCGCGCATTTGAGCTCTAAACGCGGCCAATCAGTAAGATTCCAGTAAGGATTAGCTCGAGAGATTACATGAAACTCTGTGGGTCAATGTCGATTTGTATCTTATATTTGACAGGTGGGCGCACTTTAGCACCCCAAGCCTGCATATATTTTGATAGGTTCACACCAGAATCAGCTTGGACAAACAAACGCCGCCTATAAAGCCCCCGCAATCGCCCAATGGGTGCCTCTGAGGGACCCAAAATTTCAATGCCTTCGGCTCTTGGGGCCGCATCTAGGAATTTTTTGGCCAGGGCGTCGACTTTCGCAGCCTCAGGCCCCCAAAATATGACCGCTGCAAGTTTCCCGAAAGGCGGCAAGCCCAGCATTTCCCGCATGGCGAGCTCAACACCGATAAACATGTCCCGGTCCCCCGCCGCCAAAGCGACAAGCGCCTCATGTTCCGGCTGATGGGTCTGAATTAACGCGCGCCCGGGTTTGTCCGCGCGTCCGGCACGACCTGCGACTTGAACGAGGGTTTGATAGGTGCGCTCTCCGGCGCGGGGGTCTCCGCCTGCGAGCCCTAAATCCCCATCGACGACACCTACAAAGGTCAGGCGCGGAAAATTATGGCCTTTCACGACCATCTGCGTTCCAACGAGAATATCAATCTCGCCCTGCTCCATCCGCCGCATCCGTTCGGCCAGTTGCGCCGGATTGCCCGCTGTGTCCGACGAGAGCACTTCCACCCGCGCCCCTGGAAAAGCCGCCTGTGCCTCTTCCGCGATGCGCTCGACACCTGGGCCAACGGACGTCAGGCTATCCTCGGCCTGACATTTCGGGCAACGTTTTGGCATGGGCATTGAAAACCCCGTCAAATGACACATGGCTCGTCCCGTGCGCTTGTGCTGAACCAACCAGCTATCTGTATCCGGAGATTTGAGCTTCTCCCCGCAGGTGCGGCAGATAATCAAGGGCGCGTACCCCCTGCGGTTTAGATAGAGCATCGCCTGTTCGCCTCGCCCGGTGACCTCAGCAATCGCATCCAGCAGAGGTTGAGACATGAAGCGACCCTTTTCGGGCACATGTTCTTTGAGATCGACAAGCGCGATGTCCGGCAAGACCGCAGCGCCGGGGCGCTCGGGCAGAACGACATGCGCAAATTTTCCGCTGCGCGCATTATGCAAAGATTCGAGACTTGGCGTTGCAGACGCCAAAATCACGCTATGGCCGCTGACGTGTCCCCGCACAACCGCCATATCTCTGGCATTATATATGACGCCTTCTTCTTGCTTATAAGATGTATCATGTTCCTCATCGACCACGATGAGGCCAAGTTCGGGAAATGGCAGATAAAGCGCGGACCTCGCGCCAACTACCAATTTACAGCGCCCCTGCGCGACTTCGCGCCAGACGCGCCGCCGCGCTGCTTCGCCCATTTGCGAATGCCAACTAGCAGGCTCTGCCCCGAACCGCTCCTTAAACCGCCGTAAACCCGCTTGGGTCAGTGCGATTTCCGGCACGAGAATCAGGCATTGCTGTCCTTGCCGTAAAGCTTGCGCGACGGCTTCAAAATAGACTTCTGTTTTCCCGGACCCGGTAACGCCGTCTAAGAGCGAGACATTGAACGCCCGCGCTTTGACTTGCTCTACCAGCTCAGCGCCTGCCTCTCCCTGGTTTGCGGTTAGCTGCTGCCCGGTAGACTCCGGGTCAGGTCGCGCAAATGGCGGATCAACAGGTCCGTTTTCCGCGATCAATCCGCCAGCCTTGACCAGCCCTTTCACAACACCTGAGGACACACCGGCGCGGGCAGCGGCTTCACTTGCGCGGGCTGGCCAAGGTCCCCCTTCGCGCAAAACGGCAGCCCGCGACGGTGTTAGGTTTGTGGGCTCCGTCCCGCTGGGCCTGTACAACGTGACGATGGCGGACGGGTCCAGCGCTTTGTAATTCCGGATGACCATACGCAGAACATTACCCGCGGAGGCTCCATTATAACGTGCTGTCCAGTCAATAAAATCAAGCATGTCGGCAGAGAGTGGCCGTGTTGCCTTGCGGTCAACAAGGGATTTCAAGGTTCGACCTCCCTCGGCCTCCCTCAAAGACCAAACAACACCTAACTTCATCTGTTTACCGATGGGCGCAAACACGAAGTCACCGCGCGCGATATCCAGACCTTCCGGCACAGCATAGTCAAATGCTGTCGGGACATTCACAGGGAAAAGAATTTGGGCAGTTTGATTCACGTTGCGCCCATGGTAGCAGGCTCGAAGCGGCCCCGCCCATCCCTATTGCTCAGTTTTTATCAGGACAAACACATGAAATTCTTCATAGACAGCGCAGACCTCGACGCCATTGCCGAGCTGGCTGATATCGGACTCGTAGACGGCGTAACAACCAATCCGTCCATTATCGCGAAATCCGGACGGGATTTTAAAGACGTTATCGCAGAGATTTGCAAACTTACGGCGGGCCATGTGTCGGCAGAAGTCGTCGCAATGGACGCTGAAACCATGATCAGTGAAGGCCGTATCCTTCGTAAAATTGCAGATAATGTTTGCGTGAAATTGCCCCTGACGATGGACGGACTGAAAGCTTGCAACACCCTGTCCAAAGAAGAGGTCCCGACGAATGTCACGCTCTGTTTCTCACCAAACCAAGCCCTCCTCGCCGCAAAAGTCGGCGCGACTTACATCTCGCCTTTCATTGGACGTTTGGATGACATCACTTTGGACGGTTTGGAGCTCATTGAAGACATCCGCACGATCTATGATAATTACGGTTTTGAGACGGAAATTCTTGCGGCCTCTATCCGCAACGTCAACCATGTCAAAGAGTGCGCGCTAGTGGGTGCCGACGTGATTACCGCGCCGCCCAATGTCGTGAAATCCCTGTCCAATCACGTTCTAACAGACAAAGGCTTGGCCGCCTTTTTGAAGGATTGGGAAAGCACCGGACAGTCTATTTAGAATTCGACCGCCTTCGCCTCATCCGGAAAGTCGCGTTTTCCTTGGCCGCCCGAGCCGCCGTCTGGGTCGCGCGGCGATCCTGAACCACAAGAGCCCCAGGCCGCTTAAGGCGAATATAAGCGCGGCCCCACTAGCAATACGGAGCCACCAGCTGTTGAAGTTATCCTCGCCCGTTACATCCATAATGTGGAATTTCCACGCGAGATCAAAAGCCCGCCAAAGACGTGTGCGAACGCTGCGAACCTCCCCTGTTTGGGGATCAATATAGAGCCGCGTTTTCGCTGTATCGTCAAACTTAACCTGCCAAACCGGAAGCTTCCCACTGTAGTCTTTTGGAGCCTCCGTTAATTTCGTGATCAGAACGATCTCGCCCTCACCTGTGTAACTTGAGTTCGCAACATTTCTTACATCCAGTTTGACCAACCCATCCCAAGCCGACCCATCCCGTGCATTTAGCATTTGCGGACCATTTTTGCCCAATAGGATATATGCCGGCCGCCCTGCGATATTGGCGAGACTTGCACCCGTTAAAGCTCCGTCATACGCGGTCATCGCAATTTCAATTGGGATGAGGTCCGTATCTGTCAGGGAGAACACTTTGGGTTCCACCAAATGCCGCCCACGCACCTGATCAATCGGGAAAAGAGTCATAAAAAAGCCCGATCCGAACCAGAACAATATCTGAAGAGAGAGAACTAAGCCCGCCCATTTGTGGAAGCGGGTGAGATATTTATTGAGGCTGCGGGACATAGACAGCGATTTAACGAGGGCAATCCCTCCGTCAAGACAGCAATTGGGCGCGGTTTAAAGGTTTAGAAACCCTGTTCATGCCAGACTTCGGTGATTTCTACTTTGTTGGGACTAAGGGCCATGAAAACTCAAATTGTACTTCTTCTCTCAACCGCGCTCTTCATTGGCTGTTCCTCCGTTTCTCAGAGCATTCCGACCGTTAAGATTGAGAAACGAAAATCCAAAGCAACGGTTCAATCTGCGAGTTACGTGGCCAAGAGTTCTCCCAATCAAGCGGCTATGATCTGTGAGACAGACGATATGCGTAGAAAGGTCATTGATGACAATGATAATAACGACGCTGTTCGTTTGATGGTCGTCGAGGATGGCGATACAGGCAGCCGTGTCCTCTCTGAGGTTGAGATCGATTGCCGGGATTATTTCCTGAGAAAATCACTCGCTCCGACTGAACCAAAACTCGTGCGCGCGGTCGCGCCCACATCGGAAAGCCGAAAAATCCCACGGCGCAGCACACGTATTCAAGACAATCGCTTCACCTATATCGTTCAAAGCGGAGATACAGTTTGGGATATTGCCCGAACGCATTGCACGACGGCCAAAGCCATTTCCAATTTAAACGGACTTGGCCGCGGAAATGTGATAGACATTGGACAACGTCTGAAACTCCCAGATGAAGCCTGCAAATAAGTCAGATTTCAAAGCCAATAAAAAACCCGGCCTTTCGAGCCGGGTTTTTTATTTATTTAGCGTTGGAAACGCGCCGCTATTTGACGACCTTCAACATAGCCGGATCTTCATTTCGCATTGGCGCATAGTCACGTTTTGGCGCGGGGGCATTATTGAGCTGCGCATAATTTTCCAGCTTCTGCGATTGAACACGATTGACCTGACGGAATGTGTCGAGGTCTTTCATAGCATCCACAAATTTCGAATTCAGCGCGTCGAACTCGGCTTTAGCTTGAGCAAGCGCACGGGATTGGCGGGCTTCTGTTTCAGCCTGATTTCGCAAGCGTTGCTCATTGACGCTATTGCGTTCGCGTTCTGTTTCCAACGCCTGACGAAGCCCCGCAGTTTCCTCATCAAAATGGCTACCCATTGTGTTTTTAATGCGTAGCTGAGTCGTCAACTGTTCAATCTGGGTCTTGAGCGCGAGAATTTCATCGGCCCTGCGTTTCAGCGTGTCTTCAAAGAGTGTCTTTTGGCTTGCTTGCTCATAATCAGCAGATTGCAGACGGGAATTCGCTGAAACCAGCTGCTCTTTTGTGGCGTGATGGTCCAATCGCAGATCACGAAGCGCTGATAAAGACGCATCAGCCGACTTAGTTTTCTCGTCCAGACGCTGCGTAAATTCTTCGACGGCGTTTTGCAACTCACGCATTTTATGATTTTGCGCTGAGAGCTGACCAGTGGATTGCGCCAGTTCATCTTGTACGCGTTGTTGCGTTAAAACCAACTCTTCCAAGCGGTCCGTGCGTTGATTGAGCTGTTTAGTCAACGCATCCCCTTCACGGCGAAGTTTGAATTCGGTCTCACGTAATTCTGCCTCGCGCTCAGATTTGGCTGAAAGCTCGGATTTTGCCCCGTCCAGCTCTGTGCGCAACCTGTCCCGCTCTTTTTGAACCGTGGCGAGCTTAGCGGATTGTTCTTGCGCCCAAGCCCGATTTTTGTCCAAATCGGCACGAACTGTCGTGACCTCAGCATCTAGGCGCTCGGTCTCCGCCTGCAAACGCGCGGATTGGCGGACACTGGCGTCCATTTTATTCATGGATTTCGTAAGAGCCCCCAGTCGTTTTGCTGCAAGATCCTGCTGCTCAGCTCCGGTTTTCAGCGCGTCCGTGATAGCTTGAACCACATCCTGCGTTGCTTTTACATCTTCTACCCCAAATTGAGGCGTGTCCTTCTTGAACAAACGCATATCAGCCACCTGTATAAATCTTTCGAATCGCCCAGCCCGGACCATTCCCATAAGGTTTTGGTAACCATGTTAGAGTTAACGACATGTTAAATGCAGACCGGTCTTTTGATAATTTTGGCGGCAGGCCTATGCGCAGTCATCTCAGGGCTGTTCGGCATGGCAGGTGGTCTCGTTTTCATGGGCATTATCGCCAGCCTGATGAGTGTCAGTGCCGCCATGGTCGTACACGGCATTATACAATCTGTCTCTAACGGCTCGCGGTCCATGATTTTGCGCGAATATGTCCGGTGGGATATTTTAGGATGGCAGCTTTTGGGTGCCCTGCCCGCCATCCTTTTTATGCTGTGGATCGCCTTCACGCCAGACAAGGCGCAGCTGTTCTTGGCGTTAGGGGTATTGCCCTTATTATTGTGGCTCCCGAAAGGCTTTCTGGCAGGGGATGCGGAAAAACCGTCCCATGCGGCTCTGTGCGGCGCAATGGTCATGGGCCTGAATCTGAGTGCCGGCGTTGCGGGACCGGCCCTGGATTTTTTCTATGTCAAAACCGCCCTCACGCGCAAAGCCATCGTCGCAACAAAAGCCGTCACCATGTTCGCAAGCCATCTTGTGAAAATCGGCTATTTCGGCATTCCTTTGACGCGGGCTCAAGGGTTGGCAGACCTGCCGCCCATCTGGGTTTTCGCGCTCGCTGTTCCGGCTGTCATCATCGGCACAAAATTCGGGACGTCCTTGTTGGAACGATTCTCTGATATTGGGTTTCGGAAATACACGCGTATTCTTGTGACGGTGGTTGGCGTGGTTTATGTGTTACGCGGCTTAGCCTTACTCGATTTCATATAAAGCGCGATGCCCGCAACCGTAACCGCCGTCCCAACAGCGTCCCAAAAACCGAACGGTTCTCCTAGCACCCAGATGGCCGCGACAATCGTGGCTAAAGGGCCGAACATGCCCAACATCGCAACGCGCTGCGCCCCGATCCTGCCAATTGCGATGTTCATGAAAAAACTGGGAAGCAGCGTCGAAAATACCGCAATGATTAAGCCAAGCCCATAAATACGAGGCGGGAGATCCAACGCCGCGCCGATGCCATCAGTCGTCAAAGCGCTGATCAGGAAATGCGCGAAAATTGCGGTCGCCGCGCCCAGCATCGCGAGGCAGGTAAAGAGCTGCGGCCCGATCTTATCGATAGAGTTTTTCGCGAGGAGTTGGTAGAGTGCGAACAACATAGCGCAAGCCAACACTAACCCACTGCCAAGCCAAAGGTTGGAACTCTCCGTGATATCACCGCCCAAGAATACGATCGCTAACCCCGCATAGGCTAAGACAACGGCAGCAATCCCCCATCGCGTCAGGGTTCCGCCAAAAAATAACGCTCCAAAAAGAATGACGAAAGCTGGATAAGTGAACAGCAACAGACGCTCCAGTTGCGCCGTAATGTATTGCAGACCGGTGAAATCGAGAAGCGCACAAAGGTAATAAGCGATAATACCAGTCCCCATCGCAAAGAAGATTTGCTTCGTTTGAGGTTTTCTATCTGCGCGCTGCCAAGCCCATATCAAGATCCCGAGATAGACCGGAAATGAAAAGCCAAGGCGCAACATCATGAGGGTGATGGGTGGGACTTGCTCGGCCATGCCCGCGTCCGGCAAGTAAGCCAATTTTACGAACACCGCCTTCAGCGAGTAAAGAATGGCCGCGATTACGCCGAGGACAATACCAGCCCAAACAGCGCCAGAGGGGGTTTCCTCCCCATCCAAAACGGGAGCGGCGAGGGTCTCTCTCAAATTGGTTTTCATTTGCGGCGGCGGTCGCGGAAGAACCCCTTCAACAACGCAGAACACTCTGCCGCCAGAATGCCGCCTTTTACCATAGGACGGTGATGGCAGGTAGGCTGATCAAAGAATTTTACCCCGTGTTCCACCGCGCCGCCCTTTGGGTCAGACGCGCCATATATGACCCGCGCAATTCGGCCATTCGAAATCGCACCCGCACACATTGTGCAAGGCTCCAGCGTCACATAAAGGCTCATCCCTCCAAGTCTGTAATTTCCGGTTTTATACGCGCCGCCGCGTAGCGCCAAAATTTCTGCATGGGCCGTCGGGTCGCAAATTGAGATCGGCGCGTTACCCGTTTGCGCGACCACTTGGTCATCTTCATTTACAAGCACCGCCCCGACAGGCACTTCGCCGCGCCGTGCTGCGGCCTTGGCTTCTTGGATTGCCAGACGCATATAGTGCTCATCATTCATGGCGCGGCTTTCCTCTTTTGCGCCTCAACCGTCAAGACACATGCCTTATGACCGACGACCCAAAGCCTACCCCTAAACTTGACAGAATTGCGAAATACCTTGCGCGCGCAGGTGTTGCATCGCGCCGCGACTCCGAGAAGCTGGTCGCTGAAGGCCGCATTAAAGTGAACGGGAAAATCATCGACACGCCCGCAACAAAAGTTGGCCCGAATGACAAGGTCGAATTTGACGGGAAACCTGTCGCAGGAAAAGAACTCACGCGGCTTTGGCGATACTATAAACCCGATGGATTGGTAACATCGCACAAGGATGAGAAAAATCGGCAAACGGTTTTTGATGTTTTGCCACAAGAGATGGGGCGCGTGATTTCCGTTGGACGTTTGGACATAACATCGGAGGGCCTTTTACTGCTGACAAATGACGGGGAATTAGCCCGTCATCTTGAACATCCTTCGACAGGGTTGTCACGCCGCTACCGCACCCGTGCCTATGGTAGGGTGACACAAACAGAGCTTGATACGCTGAAAGACGGCATCAAAATCGACGGCATCATGACGGGTCCGATTGAGGCTGTATTGGATAGCGCGAGCGGAGATAATTGCTGGATTACAGTGACTCTTCGCGAAGGCAAAAACCGCGAGGTCCGCCGCGCTATGGAACATCTCGGGCTGAAAGTGAACCGTCTTATTCGGGTGAGTTATGGTCCATTTATGTTGGGCGATATTCCGAAAGGAAAAGTCGAAGAAGTTAAATATAAGGTTCTTCAAACACAACTCGGACATTTGATGGACTTTCCTGAACCCGTTGAAAAAAAACAAAAAAGTCCGAAACGCGGAAGCCATGGGAGTGCAAAGCGTTACCAGAAGAAACCCGACATGAAATCTGGAGGGAAAGCCAAACCCGCTCCGCAAGGCCGCGGGAAAAATGCAAAACCGAAACGCAAACCTAGAGTCGGCGCAGCGGGAAAACCTGGCGGAAAATATCAAGGTAAATTCTCCCTGCGTGGTCAAGGAAAGAGCAAGACGTGAGAATAGTCTCAGGTAAATTGCGGGGTCGAAATATTGCAACGCCGTCTGGGCGCAGCACTCGCCCGACATCTAATCAAACCCGCGAGTCTGTTTTCAATATCCTCAAACATGCCGAGTGGGCGCCGCCCATTAACGGCGCCATTGTCGCAGATATTTTCGCTGGTTCCGGCGCACTTGGACTAGAGGCGATTTCTCGCGGCGCGGCGTTCTGTCTCTTCGCCGAAACAGAACCGAAAGCCCGTGCCGCCATCCGTGCCAATATTGAAAAAATGAAGATATCAGAAGACACCCGCCTTCATCGATATGACGCCACGAAACTCAAAATCGCACCGGGTAATATGCGCGGAAAATTCTCCCTTATCTTCATGGACCCACCTTATAATAAAGGTCTGTGGAAACCTGTTCTAAGGCGTATAATTGACCAAGACCTTTTAGCAGAAAACGGGGTCATCATGCTCGAAGACAGCGTGGAAGCGGAAGTTGAGCCGCGCGGGTTCGAGATACTGGAAGATAAATCCTGGGGCGCAGCGCGAGTCTTGTTCTTGAAACCAAAACTTAACCAAGACGCTTAGATTAATTTTCAACTTTAGAGTGTATTTCTACTTCTCAGTTATGAGAGAGAAATATGTCCATTCTAGAGTTTTCAACCGCGCTGTTTGGCACCTCCCCAGCTGAAGGATTAGACGGGAATCCAAAACTCGGTCATGCATTGGCTGAAATGCTGCGCTTGGAATTCCAAGCTTTAAACTACGAAACAGACGACGTCGTCTCCGAAGAGGCGTGGGGTTGGAGTTTCTACATGCAGTATTATCATCGACGCTACATGATTGGCACATTCGCCTATTCAGATACCCCGCCGATCCCTGAAAAAACGACGACATCCGGTAAGCAAGTCAAATATCTTGTCCAATTCGACAAAAAAAGATCTTTCAAAGAAAGGCTCTTCGGGCAGAATAAATTTGCTCACGATGAACCCATAATCGAGCTCACGGCAGCGATCTTAAAATTCAAAATAACGGATATGACAGATTTCACGAAAGATACCTAATCGGAACGGCGCGCAAAAGCTCGCGCCGTTATTCGCGTAAATATCGAACAAATGAAGATAGCATAGAGGCAAAAATCGAATTGGGCGGGTTTGAAATATTGGAATATAACTCTTGAGGCGCAGCGTGGGTTTCGTTTTGAGAGTCGAGCTTTGAGTTCTATGAAACTAGCCAAAAGCGTTTTCCCAAAATACTTCCGCGACAAACTCTTCTTGTATGACACTCCGAACAGTCACTGAGTTTCCATCATAAATTATAGCATATCGATATTGGCTTTCTTGAACTACAATCCATCCTTGATGAAGATCGGCTCCGGTATGGATACGATCAAACAATCTTGATCCGATTTCAGGAAGCAACACTGGGAATGGAATAGTTTCAAATTGGCTTTCTGCTTCGGTACTCAAGCCCGACAAGGAAGCAAACGATATTTTGGATGGGGCAGTTTCTATTACTTGACTGCACTCGTAGTGAAAATGACCCCGAGCATTCTTCTCTATGACCGGATCGAATTTACTGCGGTCCAAATTAAGTTGAATTTGCGGGTTCCCAAACAAATCTTCTTGGACAGTCAAATAAGTAAGTAACTCGTCAGACAATTTGTGGTTATTATCTAGAATCTCTAGAGATTTTTTAGAGAGATGCTCCCCCTGCGCCAAAGTTCCCAAGATTGCCGCAACGAATTCCTCATTTTTTGAAAAATTTGAATTACAGACTGAACAAATTTTTATAGTTGGAATGTTGTTGGGGTATGGCTTCGCTAATAAGCATTTCGACGGAATATGGTCTTTATTTCTTCGGACTATTTTACCAGTACTCTTGTCAATAACTTTATTTTTTCCGTGGCAATGTATGCACCACGTTTCGAGTCGTTCATCACTGAGCTTTCGAATTTGTCTCACCCCTAACGCCGCCCAAATAGCCGTTCAATATCCGCCAATTTCAATTCCACATAGGTCGGGCGGCCGTGATTACATTGGCCGCTGTGCGGGGTGGCTTCCATTTGGCGCAGGATTGCGTTCATTTCGTCGCCATTTAACCGCCGCCCTGCCCGTACCGAGCCGTGACAGGCCATTGTTCCGCAGACATGTTCGAACCGTTCTTTCAGGCTTAGCGCTTCGTCATATTCCGCCAAATCGTCTGCCAAATCACGGAGCAAACCCTGCACATCCATTTCGCCGAGCAGAGCGGGCGTTTCGCGGACACAGATTGCGCCTTGGCCGAAGGGCTCCAGAATGAGTCCCATCTCTGCCAGTTCCTCGGAACGCGAGAGAACCCGAGCCGCATCAGTTTCACCCATTTCCACCACATCAGGAATAAGCAAAGTCTGGCGCGCAATGCCCTGCCCGCCCTCTTTGGCGCGCGCCATTTTGGCTTTCATCTCCTCATACACCAAACGCTCATGCGCGGCGTGTTGGTCCACGATGACGATACCGTCCTGCGTCTGCGCAACAATATAGGTCTCGTGGAGTTGCGCCCGCGCTGTTCCCAGCGGGAAATCCGGCGTTGGGATCGGCGGAAGGTTTGCTGGATCGAAAGGTTGCGCGGCGTAGCCCTCTGGCGCTTCCTCGACCCGGCCCGACATCGCGCCCATCCCATCAATAAGCGGCTGCATGGCAGGATCATTGCGGTAGGGTGCAAAGCCATGCAGCGCGCCGCCATATCGATTTTGTCCATAATTCCCTTGATAGGCATAGGCAGGTTGTCCCTGCTGGATTTTCCCGAGAGCATAATCGCTGACCGTTGTACTCGCACGATGCCCTGCATCGGCCAGAGCGTGACGTAGCGCGCTTACAATGAGGCCCCGCACTAAACCCGGATTGCGGAAACGGACTTCGGTCTTCGCGGGGTGAACGTTCACATCCACATGCTCATGCGGCAGCTCGACATAAAGCGCCACAACGGGGTGACGATCCCGCGCAAGGAAATCTTGATAGGCCCCGCGCACGGCGCCGTGCAGCAGTTTATCCCGCACGGGCCTGCCATTGACAAAGAGATATTGATGCGCGCTATTCCCGCGTGAAAATGTTGGCAGCCCTGCAAATCCCGTCAGGACAATGCCCTCCCGTTCCGAATCCACCGCAACAGCATTTGCGCCGAAATCATCACCAAGAATTTTAGAGAGCCGAACCAAACGCCCGTCTTCCGACATCGGCGTTCCTGTCATGCGGAGTGAGGTGCGGGCGCCGTTGGTCAGCGTAAATCCGACATGCGGATTGGCCATAGCGAGCCGTTTCACGACGTCGCTGATAGCCATGCTTTCAGAGCGTTCGGATTTCAGGAATTTTAGACGCGCGGGTGTCGCGAAAAACAAATCCCGCACATCGACGCGCGTGCCGTGGAGACCAAAGCGCGGCGCAGGACGTGGCTCTTGCTTCGCCCCGCCATCAACACGAAGTTCCCATGCGCTATCATCGGCCTCTGTCTGAGATATCAGTGAAAGTCGCGCAACAGACCCAATGGAGGGCAGAGCCTCGCCGCGAAAACCCATTGTCCCGATATTGAGAAGGTCGGAGTCATCCGGGAGTTTGGAGGTGGCGTGACGCTCCACGGCCAGTGAAAGATTGGCCGTATCCATGCCCTTGCCGTCGTCCGTGACGGTGATGACTGTCCGCCCGCCATCCTCATAACGGATATCGACCTGCGTCGCCCCAGCATCCAGCGCATTTTCGACGAGTTCTTTGATCACGCTGGCTGGACGCTCAATGACCTCACCCGCCGCAATGCGATTGACGGTTTGTGCCGGGAGGCGGCGAATCAAATGTGAGTTAGCGCTCATATCCCACAAATGTAAAAGCCCGCCAAAGAGCGGGCTAGTGGAGGAGCTGTGATTTTTTCAGACGCTAGGGTCCGGGCCTAGAGCCCAGGAAGTTTCCGTCCACCCGGCCGTTTTGTGATCGTCACTTGCCCGCCGCCTGTCGCGGAATTCACGGATTCCATACGGCGCGCTTCGGTTTCAGCGTCCAGCGGTACGGGGTTCCCTTGCGGATCGAGGACTTGCCCGTTCTGCCAAAACAGCAAACGATTTGTGAAACTGCCAGATTTACGCTCGACCGAATTTACACCGTCAACTTCAAGACGAATTTCAGGATTCGCGCGGTTTACGCCCGCCTTCGCCATAAGAGCAATCTCGCCCCGACTAGGATCGGCATCATCGATATCGCCTAAAAGGGCTTCCCGCGCAGACCGCTGGGTATAGTTATTTTCGGCTGATGACGCGCCCACGGCTGGCGGACGCAGATTATATTCCGGCGGCACAATGAGCGGTGCTTTCGTCAGGATATTAAACTCATTTGGAGCGGATTTCTCCAACCCGAGCGCGCGGGACGTGGAGGTGCAGCCCGTCGCAACCAATGCAACAGAAGCCAGAGCTGAAAACAGACATGCGGAGCGCAACATAGTGTGACCCTTAAATTAAACTTGTCTCGACTTAGCGCGCGGCACGCCCCGCGCCAAGTGACCATTACTTTATTCTACAGCCGTTTTTCTCTGTCTGCGGCCGCTTGTGCAGCGGCCTTCTCTCGCCTGTCCACCAAGAACGAGGAGATGAACAAGCCAATGACACCAACTGTAATGTAGCTATCGGCGACGTTGAACACGTAATTGAAGCCAATATCGGAGAAATCAATCATATCCGTCACTGCACCAAAAAACAGCCGATCTATCGCATTTCCGACAGCCCCCGCGATAACCAAAGACAGCGAAATCCGGCCCAACCGATCTTCGGTTTTCCGCAAAACATAAATCAAAACAACAGTCATCAAAAAGGCGAATATTGTCAGCGCCCATCGCTTAAGCGACGAATCGCCCTGCAACATCCCCCAGCTTATCCCTCGATTACAAAGCAGCGACAGATCAGCAATCGGCGACACTTCATGTGTCAATCTGGGGTCGGCTTGCGCGCAAATACTCATTGGCACGTCAAAAAACCGCGTCGTGGCCCATTTTGACCATTGATCTATGGCCACCAGAACAGCCGGAATAAGGCCGCCCATGGCGAATAAACGCGTCCAAGACATTGGCGCTGGGGGAGTGGTTTGCGTCGCATCAGTCATTTGCGCGCCATGCCAGAGCCTCGTTCCGAAAGCAATCACAGCGCTAATCTCTCTGGAAATTCAATTTCCTCTAACCTGACTGTAAAATAACCATGTTTTCATTGGCCCTCGGGGTGGTTTTGGTTAAACCAAGTCCAAATTGGTGCTGACTCTCTAATAATGCACCGCTAGACAGCCGCCGGGACCCAATCAACATGCGTCACTACAAGACTCTCGCCCTCCGCAGTTCGGCGGCTATCGCCCTCTTGGGAGCCCTGTCATTTTCAGCGCAGGCCCAAACCTCCGTGACAGATGACACCTCAGCGCAAATCCGTACATCAACAGCCGGCACTGGCGGCGTCGCGGATGATGTCACTGTGGCTTCGGGGGCAACCGTAACGGTAGATGCGGCACGGTCAGGTCTCGTTGTAGACTCTGACAACGCTCTAGTTCTGGACGGAATCGTCAGAGCCGATGACATTGACAATGTAACGGGCGTAGAACTGCAAGGCGGCGCTGATCGTTCTTACACGCAAAATGGAAGCATCCAGATTGTTGAGGACTTCACGCCCGAAGACACGGACAGTGACCCGTTCCCAGATGGAGGCTTTGCCGCGGGCTCTGGACGCACAGGTATCTTGATTTCCGGCGCGTCGCCCTTCCAGGGCAATATAGAACTCGCATCCACATCAGCCATTACTGTTGAAGGCAATGATAGCTTCGGCGTCAATCTTGCCAACACACCCATGATGACGGAGGGTCTGACAGGAAACCTAACCACAGCCGGACAAATTAGCATCGTCGGTGATCGGTCCGTTGGCGTAAACCTAGCTGGGGATATGACCGGCAATGTTTCGAATGAGGGCACGATTACGGTTCGCGGAACAGACTCACAGGCTTATGCTGTTTCCGGTGACATCAATGGCGGCTTTGCTTCAAGCGGGACCATTTCAGCATCAGGCTATCGCTTTACGCAACGTCCCGGCTTTGCGGGCACTAACAACGCGCAAGGCCGAGAAGATCTGACCGCAGAAGATTTGCAGCAAGCCGGGTCTGCCATCAGCATATCGGGTAATGTGACCCAAGGCGTCCTACTCGATCAAGTCTTCCAGCAAGCGATTGACGCGGATGGCAATGGCGTTGTGGATGAAAACGGAGACCCTGTCTTACTGGTGCTGCGCACGAGCTCAATCACGCAACAGGGGTCGGCTCCTGCTATCCTTATCGACGGCGACGGCCAACAAATCGCCATTGGGATGGTGGCTCAAATCACCGACCCCGCTGATGCTGATTTTGACCCTGACCTTCAATATGCGTTCATCAATCAAGGCACAGCGGCAGCGTCGGGCGTCTTTGATGACATGGACGCCACCACGGTTTCGATTTCCAATGCAACACTGGACGGCGGGATCAGCAACTCCGGGAGCCTGACAGCCAATACATTCCGCGCGCCAAACGCAACGGCCCTGTCCACCGGTGACGGTGTTGCCCGTGTCCTTGTTCTTGGAAACCAAGCCATTGCGGATGAAATAAACAATAGCGGGGCCATCATTGCCTCCGCGAGTGAACCGGCTGACGAAATCTATTTCGACAGAAACAACATTATCCCGCCTCGCGATTTGCTCGCAGTTGCGGTCGATATCGGCGCTGGGGCTTCTGTTCAAGAATTGGTAAACTCAGGCGTTATCTCTGCTCTCCTTGTTGGGCGTGAAGGCACAGCCATTGGCATTCGCGATTCCTCTGGCACCGTGACAAGAATCGAGAATACCGGCGCAATTTCAACTTTGGCGTCATCTTCTGACACATTGTCACTTGAGAGCGTAGAATTTGATTTGGTCGCCATTGATCTGAGCGCGACCACTGTCGACGTAGAAATCAATCAAAGCCAAAATCCGGATTCAACAAATGCGCCTCTTATTAGAGGGGATATTTTATTAGGGTCAGGAAATGACAGCCTCATTGCGAGTGCGGGTACGATCATAGGCGACGTGGACTTTGGCGGCGGAAACGACACTTTAACGCTTTCGGGCGGCTCCGTGCTCGCAGGCGCGATTGAGAACACAACGAGCCTTGATGTGTCTGTGACTGGCGGATCAACTCTTGCAATCGGCTCTGCCAATACAATCCAAGTCAGCAATGCTTTGATCGACAGCACCTCTACCTATCGTCCCGTTATCAACGGCGCGACAGGGACTGCCACGACCTTAAACTCTACAGGTACAATTGAGTTTGAAGCCGGAGCCAGCATCAATCCAATTCTTGAGTCGATCATCGGGACCAACACTTTTGACTATACTCTTGCGAGTGCGGCCAATTTAACGATTGGGGATATAGCGTCTTTGGGCACTGGGGAGTCGCCATTCCTCTATAGCACAAGTTTGAGCCTCGCTGATCCGAATACGCTTGTTGTCACGTTGGACCTACGCGATCCGAATGCATCAGTTGCAAATGGCGGTTTGGGATTAGACGCTGTTCAAGCCGCCGCATTTGGCAGTGTCGTCAATGGCGTCTTCCAAGGCGGCCCCGTTATTGAGGCTCTGGCGTCAACACCAGAACTCGGCAATGCATTTTCCAATATAACGGATGCCCAAGATTTTTATGCAGCTTATAATCAAATCCTCCCGGAATTTGCTGGGGCGGCAAAGCAATTCGTATTGGCCAATGTTGACGGCGCCGTTGGTGCGGTTGGCTCTCATTTGGATGCGACACGTCGTTCCCCGGACAAGCCGGGCGGAGCTTGGTTGCAAGAATTTTTCTATTTTGCCGACCGTGACCTTGCAGGTCAATCTGAGCAATATCGCGGTGAAGGTTTTGGTTTTGCCGGCGGTTTGGACACGGCATTTGGACCTTTCCATGCGTTAGGCGTCACTGCGAGCTTCGCGAGCACCGAAGTTGAAGACGTCATCGGCGGTGACGAGCCGCTTCAAGTCAGAACCTATCAAGCAGGCGCTTATGCAGGTTTTGAGAAAAATGGATTTAACATCGATCTTTACGGCGGCGGCGGCCTCAGTGATTTTGAACAAACTCGCCTGGTAACCGTCGGGAATTACTTCGGCTCTGCCGAGGGTGAATGGCAAGGCAGCCACGCAAATGCTTCCCTTCGCGCAGGCTATGAAATTCCATTCAACGATAAATTTTGGGCAAGGCCGAGCGTCTCTGTCGATTACTTATATCTTAATGAATACGGCCATACGGAAACTGGCGACTCGGGTGTTCGCCTGCGCGTCGATGGCCGCCGGTCCGAGACTGCCGCGGCAACAGCGATGTTGGATGTTGGCGCGAAATTTATGGGTAAACGCACTTGGATTCGCCCATCGCTCCGTGTCGGCTATCGCAATGAATTTATGTCAGACCCGGTTGAAACGGCTTTCCGCTTCCAAGGTTTGACCGACACGAATGGCAATGTCTTTGACTCTGAAATTGCACGTCTCCGAGCATTTGCATTCCCGGATGAAGGGCTCCTGCTCGGCTTTACAGTTGCCGCAGGCTCACAATACTCCTCAATCGGCTTTGATTTCGACAGTGATATTCGAGATGGGTTTATCCGTCATACTGGCCGAGTTGTCGTTCGCTTACTCTTCTAGGCTCACGTGAAAGCTCAAGCTCTCAGTCGTCAACAGATTGAGTTCAGCCCCTTTCTAAGCAGTATCGGCGAGACATATGGCTATGAGAAGCCTCTCGACGATGTTCATGCGTTGGTCGCGGCAGCAGAGGCGGATACTCTCCTGTCTTTGAAGGCTCAGTTTTCTCTCGCCCTTTCGCAAACTGAATTTCCGTCATTTGATGAACGCGGCCGTGTCTGGAGCGAATTTGCAGATGCAACAATTGATCGCGCACTGGAGCTCGCATGGCGAGACGCCGCAAAGCGCCACCGATTAACTTTACCAGAGGGCCGCATTCCCGGACTATTCCTTCTGGGCTTAGGGAAATTGGGGGGCCAAGACCTCAACTTCTCTTCCGATGTTGACCTGATCGCCCTCTATGATCCAGCGACGCTCCCCGTGCCCAAAAATAAGGGGCAAGCCTATGTCGCCTCCGACATCTGCAAACGCGTCACACAGATTTTGCAGCCCCGTAATTCACCCGATTTTGTCTGGCGCGTCGATTGGAGATTGCGCCCTGAAAGTTCGGGCACAGGGTTGGCGCTCAGTACAAGCAAAGCTGAAACCTTCTATTTCTTTCGGTCTCTCCCGTGGCATCGACTGGCCTTGATGAAAGCCCGCATTGTGGCGGGACACAAAAGCACAGGGGAAACCTTTCTCGCGCGGTTGGAACCCTATATCTGGCGGAGAAATCTGGACTTCACCACTTTGGATGAATTGGCAGCCCTGAAAACACGGATAAATAATGAGCATCCGGGACTGCAATATGAACGCGCGACGCCCAAACCGATCACAGCTGAAGCTTCTGGGTTTAATGTTAAACTGGGTCGCGGTGGTATTCGCGAAATCGAATTCATCGCCAATGCTCAGCAGCTTATCCATGGCGGGAAGCGCCCCCGCCTTCGCGTCACAAACACACGGACCGCCCTGACAGCCCTTTCCGATGCGGAATTATTGTCAGCCAGTGAAGTTGAAACGCTCCGGGACGATTATAGCTTTTTCCGGCATGTTGAGAACGCGATCCAAATGGTGCGAAATGAGCAGACCCATATTGTTCCTAGCGGTGGAGATCTAACGGCCTGCCTCGCTCTTTTGGCAAATCCCAAGGATTTTGACCAAACTGTTCATGATCGCCGACAACGAGTCCACAACCAGTTCTCCACCCTCTTTGAGGAGACAACCCCTGTTTCTGAAACCACCCCCATCTCTGGCCTCACCGAAGCCAATGCGGAGATCGCTCGTAGCTGGAGCAACGGGTTTCAGGATCACGGCGTCTCGTCGAGCAACAAAACGAAATATCGGGATTTGGGACGTAGCCTAACGGCGCGAGTCATGCGCCAGGACAATGATGAGGCCTTTTCGCGAGTTGATGCATTCCTAAAACAAATCGGGCGGTCCGAGCAATATTTCTCGCTGCTCAATCGCCATGCAGTGCTATTGGACAAACTTATAACACCTCTGCTCCACAGCCCGCATATGAGCGAAATCCTGCGGCAATCCCCGCATATCATTGATATTTTCATTGCCTCCGACACGGATGATTTAGAAGAGCAATCCAGATTTGTCCTGACCTCAACAGACTATGAGAATCGCTTGGAAGCTTTGCGGCGATTTGTGAATGAGCAACTTTTCAGCGCCTACACAAAGTTTTTGGAAGGCACGTTTTCCACGCAGCAGATGCAGAGTAGATTGACAGATCTTGCGGAATGCACCCTCACCCTCTCCCTCCAGATTGTCTGCGAGGATTTGGGCCTGACGGACATCTCCATGACCGTGTTGGGTCTTGGCAAAATGGGCACCCAATCCATGGCCCCGCAAAGCGACCTCGATCTGGTTTTCCTATTCGCCGACAGTATGGATTCTGAAATCGCGACAAAGATCGTTCAACGGTTGCGAACGACGCTAACCGTCAAGTTGCGGGAAGGTATCGCCTATGAATTAGATATGCGTCTGCGGCCATCAGGGCGATCCGGGCCACCTGCCGTAAAGCTCTCATCCTTCTTTGATCATCACATGAAGCGTGCCCATAGTTGGGAACATATCGCCCTGGCCCCGGCTCGTATCGTCGCGGGAAATAAAACCCTTGGGGCCGAAGTCATGCGATTAAAGTCTGACATTCTCGCGCGTCCGCGCGACCAAGCGGCCTTCAAACGCGACGCCTACGCCATGTTTAATCGGTTAAAATCTGAACGGCTTACAGAGACGCCCCCCGACATTTGGCGCAGCAAATTGAGACGCGGCGGCTTAATGGAGGCAGATTATATGCGGTCTTGTCTACACGTTGCAGGCCTCCCTCTCTCGCCTGAGCTAACGGGCGCAATTGAAACTTGGAACAGGCTGCAAGCTTGGGAGCGCTTGCTAGGTTTGAAAGCCAAGCCTCTCACCGCAACGCCGCAACGTTTTGCGGAAAAGATCGGAATGAAAGACCTGCAAAAACAACAGTCGGACCTTGAGGCGACTGTAAAGCAGGCTACAGACTCATTTTTCGACGGCGTAGATATCAACGCCCCGCCTGAACCGGCACCTATTGTGTGGAAAAACTAGGGAAATCACACAGGAAACGCCTTGCGGACAGCGCAAATCATCGCATATTGCGCCCGAGACTCACTGGAACGAAAATAGAACAATTATGGCCGCAGCCAAGAAAAAAGATCTGTTCGCGGGAAAAAGTGGTGACGCGGCACAAGATAACTACACAGCCAGCTCCATCGAAGTGCTGGAGGGGCTGGAGCCTGTCCGCTTGCGCCCCGGCATGTATATTGGCGGGACCGATGATCGCGCGCTGCATCATCTGTTTGCCGAAGTTATCGATAATTCGATGGATGAAGCCGTCGCCGGCCATGCGTCTCGTATCGAAGTGGAATTGGACGCGGAAGGATATATCTCTGTGTCGGATAATGGACGCGGTATTCCCATTGGCCCTCACCCTAAGTTTCCAAAAAAGTCGGCCCTTGAAGTTATCCTGACTGAACTTCATTCTGGTGGTAAGTTTTCTAATAAGGCCTATGAGACATCCGGCGGATTGCATGGCGTTGGGGTGTCTGTTGTCAATGCGCTATCAGATGTCTTGGAAGTCGAGGTCGCGCGAAATAAAACGCTTCATGTCATGCGGTTTGAACGCGGCAAACCCATCGGCAAAATCAAAAACATGGGCGCGATCAATAATCGCCGAGGGACGAAAATGCGGTTCCATCCGGACGCAGAAATTTTCGGTAAGGCTCTGCAATTCCGCGCGATCAAATTATTCAACATGGCACGGGCCAAAGCCTACCTCCAACCGGGTGTCGAAATCCGTTGGAAATGCGCGCCCGAAAAGCTCAAAAATTCGCCGGAGGTTCCCGAACAGGCTGTCTTCCATTTCCCGGGTGGGTTGGCAGATTACCTGAAAGAGACTTTGGGCACAAAGGCGACAATCACTGACACTTTGTTCGCGGGCAAATCCAAGAAAGATAAAGGTCACGGGCGTGTCGAATGGGCGATCAGTTGGTCACCAGAAGGCTATGGCGAAGCCGATAGCTTCGTGCGTTCATACTGTAATACAGTCCCAACGCCCGGCGGCGGTACACATGAAGCCGGAATCCGCGCCGCTATCACCAAAGGCTTACGCGCTTATGCCGACCTCACGGGCATGGGGAAAAAAGTCAGTCATGTGACACCAGATGATGTGATGTTTGGTGCGGGCGCGCTAGTCTCGGTCTTCATCAAAAGCCCTGAATTCCAAGGTCAGACGAAAGACCGTCTGTCTAACTCAGAAGCCTCGCGCCTCGTTGAGAACGCCGTGCGAGACCCGTTCGATCATTGGCTGGCAAGCTCCCCTAAGGACGCGACGAAACTGTTAGAATGGGCGATTGAGCGTGCGGATGAACGGGTCAAACGCCGCAAGGCTCGTGATGTCAAACGCAAATCCGCGACTAAGAAACTACGCCTCCCTGGCAAGCTCGCCGATTGTTCCCGCAAAGGCAGCGAAGACACAGAGATCTTCATCGTCGAAGGCGATTCTGCTGGCGGGTCTGCTAAACAAGCCCGCTCCCGCGAAACTCAAGCAATCCTGCCGCTCAAAGGTAAAATCCTAAACGTCGAATCTGCGACGATGGAGAAAATCCAGCGCAATAATGAAATTAACGACCTCTCTGTTGCTTTGGGTGTTGGGCTTGGACGTAAGTTTGATTTGGATGATCTGCGATATGAACGGGTCGTGATTATGACAGATGCGGATGTTGACGGCGCGCATATTGCGGCGCTGCTCATCACATTCTTCTATCGCTATACGCCGGGCCTTATCGATGCCGGACGCCTCTATATGGCGATGCCGCCGCTCTATAAAATGACGCAAGGCGCAAAGACAGAATACGCCGTTGACGACGACCATCGCCAAGAGCTGATGGAAACGGTGTTTACAGGCAAAGGCAAAGTTGAAATAGGCCGCTTTAAGGGCTTGGGCGAAATGAACCCAGCGCAGTTAAAAGTCACAACAATGGACCCCAAAACACGCACTCTCGCCCGTATCACATTGGATGCCGATGAAATGGCGACGACGGAAAGTCTGGTTGGGACTTTGATGGGGAAACGCTCGGAGCTGCGATATGAGTATATTCAAGAGCATGCACAATTCGTCGAAGAGGTGGATGTTTGAGCCCCAACCTCACCCAAGCGTGTCTGAGCATCCGCAAGATCACAGACGCCAAAGCTGACATCGCGATAATCCTCGGGTCAGGTCTCGGCGACTATGCCGAGAAAATTGACGGCGTCTCCATTCCCTATTCGGACATTGAAGGCTTCCCGCTTTCGACCGCGCCAAGCCATAAGGGCGTTCTGCATATCGGCACATTGCACGGACGAAACGTGGTTGCCCTGCAAGGCCGGCTGCATCTTTACGAGGGCCATAGCCCCCAAGAGAGCGTTTTCCCCATAGAAGTTGCAAATGCGCTGGGGGCGCAATCTGTTATTCTGACGAATATATCCGGCAGCTTAAGCGCTGATTTTGAAACGGGTGATGTCATTGGCCTGTCTGATCATATTTATTTCCCGGGGCTGACGGGACAAGGCGCCCTGGTGGGACGGCGGAGCGAGACTCGCTCTCCCTTTGTCAATTTGACCCACACATATGATCGAGATTGGTTGGACCAAATGGGTCTTGCTAAAACTGGAGTCTATGCTTGTCTCGCGGGACCGCATTTTGAGACGCCTGCGGAAGGCCGTATGCTTCAGAATATGGGGGCTGATATGGTTGGCATGTCCACCGTACACGAAGCGGTCATGGCACGGTATTTGGACATGCGGGTTTTAGGCCTAAGCCTCATCGTTAATCCGGTGATTACGAACCCTGATGCCCAAATCGAAATCAATGAGACGGACATCTGGCGTGGCGTAAAGGCCGCCATTCCACAGGTCACCAACCTCATTAATCACGCGCTGCGGGTCTGTCCTTACTGATTAAAATCCGGCAGTTTCGCCTCCGGCGTTTTGCATCCAATAACCCAGATATCATAGACGCCATGATCCAATGCAGAAAGTGCCGGACGAGACCCGAACATCCACCCAGAAAACACCGTATCGGCCTCGTCGGTTTCTTGGCCTGTGCCATCCAATTTGGCATCGCGAATTTTTAGGAAAGCAAAGGTCTCCGGCAGTTCCTCCGGCGGACGTTTTTCACAATGCACAGCTTTTATGGAAAGACTGCCATATTCTAACGTGTCGCCAATTTTGACGGTAAAATCCTGGGTCGTCGCAGTCACCTTATCCAAAGCCCGCAACATGACAGAAGAGCCCGAAATATTAGCGGCATGTGCGGACACGCCCGAGAGCGACACAAGACAGATAGCGAGAAGAGCGCGCATGATTAGCCTTACTCGCCAGGGGTCCAGGCTTCATAATCGGCGGCAACAGCGTCGCGTACCCCGCCCCGATCCAAGCTTCCTTTTGGTTTATAGGCAAAAGGTGTTCCGGTAAGATTGGGGACATGACTTTCCTGCCAGCCATGGACTTTGATATCGATTTCGGACGGCAGCTCGTCATAGGTGTGATGTAACCAACCATTCCAAACGGGCGGAACCTTTGAAGCTTCCGCGTAATCAGAATAAGTCACATAGCGGCGCGTACGGCCATCATAGCTGAGCTTTGTGCTTTCATAATACTGATTGCCAAATTCATCTTCCCCGACCTTCACGGCCTTGGTTCTGATTTGCAGCGACGTGCCCAATGTGGAGCCATTCCACCATGTGAATAAGCGATTGAAAAAAGCCAAAGGTCCGACTCCGGATTGAACAGGTTATAAGCGGCGGTGTAAGGCCGCACGCGCTAGCGGTAAAGCCTGAATATGTGTGCATTAGGGCGATGTGAAGACCAAACAGCGCGCTAAATATGTCACACCTACTGAAAAGAGCCCGAATCTTACCGTAAATTTAATGGAATATCGGTCCCTCAACCAGCTAAGAGGCGCTGTGCTAAAATCGTCATACGCCCCCTTATTGACTTTATCTGCGCTGTTTCTGGCGATGCCAGCGTCCGCGCAAATCCGCGTCGAAGCTCGCGTGCAAATGAGCAGCGGGTCTTGTTCCGGATGCGATTTATCCAACAAGGCGATGAACGGCATTCGATTGAACAACGCCAATCTCTCTAAAAGCAATTTCAATAATTCGAATTTGTCCGGCGGATCACTCGACGGCTCTGACATGTCCGACGCAAATTTTCGCGGCGCGTTAATGTACCGCGTGACCGGTGACCGCGTGACCATGCCGCGCGCCATTTTTGAAGACGCGACGCTGACGGAAGCCAATCTCCCGAATGCCAAATTTTCGGAGGCAAATCTGGCGCGCGCTAATCTCGCAAGGGCCGTTTTCTCAGGCACAGATTTCTCCGGCGCGAAATTTGACAATGCGGATTTGACGGATGTGCAATTCCAAGGCGGGCAATTCCACAATACAGATTTCGGCAACGCAATTCTGATTGATGCAAAACTGGATCGCGCCAATTTCTCGGGCGCGAATATGTCTCGGGCTCAAGGCTTGAAACAAGCGCAATTAGATGTCGCTTGCGGCAATGAAAAAACCCGCCTGCCCGTTGGCTTGTCCCTCCCCTATTGCGAGAATGCCAACCCCGCTATGGCCAACCACTCACATGAAAACCTGAATGCGGAAATGGCGCTCGTCGCTGAACGCCTTGACCGAGCGATTTCCGATGTCGAAAATCTTCTCGCCGCATCTAATCCAAGAGATCGCGCTTTACGCACCCGCTTGCAACGCATCCATAGTGATTTGGTTCAGAGTAAAGATGCGATTGCGCGATAATTATCAAGACTTGAGGATTTGCAAATCTCCATCAACAAACCCCAAAGCGACAGCCTTCACGGAGATCAATCTTCTGATACCCCGGCGTTCCATCAACCTATCAATCTCTTGCGTCATAGCTCTGAGACAACTTTCCCAATTAGGGCCAGATATTGATGATGGGATTTGCCATCTCTGGCGCGGCACAGGAACATAGTCTTCTCTACAAGCCCAATCAGAATTATCTGCCCAAAATTCCGTAGCTCCGATAATTTCCACAGAGAAACCGCCTTTCTCCTCAAAGAGATTAAATGAGAAAGCTAGGATGTCATTCGGTGCAGATCGGACTTGCTGCTCCACCCAATCGTCAAATGATGAGTGCATCCGTTTTCTAATCCTTAGGAATTGGCGCGACAGTTTTGATATTCAGCTCTTTCAGCGCGGACGGATCGACTTCGGCAGGTGCGTTCATCATCAAATCTTGCGCATTGCCGTTCATCGGGAAGAGGATGACGTCGCGGATTGTTTCCGTTCCGGCCAGCAACATGACGATACGGTCAACACCCGGCGCAATACCGCCATGCGGCGGCGCGCCGAATTTAAAGGCGTTGATCATGCCAGCGAATTTATCCTCAACGACTTCGGGGCCGTAACCTGCAATTTCGAACGCTTTATACATCACGTCAGCTTTGTGATTCCGGATTGCGCCGGATGACAGCTCTACGCCGTTACAAACGATGTCATATTGATAGGCGAGAATTTCGAGTTTCTTCTCATCTGTGTCGGCCTCTAACAGGACATCCATCGCGGATTTGCCCTCGGGCGCTTGCGGCATGGAGAAGGGGTTATGCGAGAAGTCGATGGTCTTATTGTCTTCGTCCCATTCATACATTGGGTAATCCACGACCCAGCAGAATTTGAATATGCCCTCCGGGATAAGGTCCAGATCTTTCGCGACCTTATTACGTGCGGCGCCAGCGAGTTTATAAGCGGCAGCTTTTTTACCCGCGGAGAAGAACACACCGTCGCCGGCTTTCAGGCCCATCTTTTCGAGGAGTGATTTCAGAAGCGCAGGGTCGAAATTCTTAAGCGCAGGGTCTTGCGAGACAACAACGCCGTCTTCTTCGCGAAGGCGCGCGTAGCCCAATCCCGGAGCCTACATTTCTTTCTTCGCCCATTTATCCAAGCTGTCGAAGAATTTGCGAGACTGACTGTCTGTCGCACCGGGAGCCGGGATAGCGATGACCTTACCGCCGCCATTTGTGATCTTGGCGAAGATACCAAATCCGGTCTTGCTCTCATCCTTGAAGAATTCTGACACATCGGTCAGCTCAAATGGGATGCGCAGGTCCGGTTTGTCGGAGCCGTATTTTTCAACGGATTCTTTGTAGGGAATGCGCGGGAACGGCGTTTCAACTTCGCGGCCATCAGCGAATTCTTCAAACACGCCTGCCATAACAGGTTCAATCGCTTGGAAGACATCTTCCTGTGTGACGAAACTCATCTCAACATCAAGCTGATAGAACTCGCCGGGTGAGCGGTCAGCGCGGGCATCTTCGTCGCGGAAACAGGGTGCGATTTGGAAATAGCGGTCAAAACCCGCGACCATGAGCAGTTGTTTGAACTGCTGCGGCGCTTGCGGGAGAGCGTAGAATTTGCCTGGGTTCAAGCGCGACGGCACAAGGAAATCGCGCGCACCTTCCGGTGAGCTGGCCGTCAGGATTGGTGTTTGAAACTCGGTGAAACCCTGCGCGATCATCCGGCTCCGTAATGAATTGATCACGCGTCCCCGTAGAATAATGTTATTATGCAAAGTCTCGCGGCGCAGATCGAGGTATCTGTGCTTCAGACGGATATCTTCGGGGTATTCCTGCTCGCCGAAGACGGGTAGCGGCAATGGGTCGGCTTGGCTCTCAATCAGAAATGTCTGCGCGCGCAGTTCAATCT
>CAZSKH010000002.1:23257-37908 GCA_964607395.1 uncultured Algimonas sp. | reverse complement strand
AAAGGTATAACTGTTCGTCTCGACCCACCAGAACTAGGGCGCGTTTACATCGACTTCATCTTTGAAACGGACCGCCCCGTTACAGTCGTCATCAAGGCTGAAACGCAAGATGCCAATATTCAACTTCGCGAACGCGCGGAGCCATTTTTAAATCTTCTTCGTGAACACGGTTTAGATAATGTCACATTGCAATTCGGTATGGCTGACAAGGGTGCCTCAGAACATCACAACGAAAATAGCTTCTCACTTCCAAACGACAAAGATACCCGAGAAGACTCGGATCACGATTTCTCAGCAACCAAATCAAACCACAAGACTCTCTCGCGGTCCGCTCTCGACATCAAACTTTAAGAAAGCACATCATGAACATTCCAGACTTATTTGCGCTTACAACACAAACAAAGCCTTCATCATTAATGAGAAAAGTCGTCACTCAGCCTCAAAGAACGCCTGAGTTCCTTCCGAGTTTAGCTCATACAGAACAAAAAGGGTCAGATTTTCTATTGGGCGTAACTGACCAAGTCCGAAATCAAATTTCGGACAATTCAACTGACCAAACCTCTGATACAGGTGCAACAGACACCAACGATACCGTAAATGAGTCGACACCCTCCGAAAACACTCTTTTCTCCGATGCCAACAATGCTCCACAAGTTGGGGAGGATTTTTCTACGTTTATAACCCTCTTGACAGCGCAAATTCGAAATCAAGACCCATTGGCTCCGCTAGATTCGACCCAATTCGTTGAACAACTTGCCACTTTTTCTAATCTTGAGCTGCAAGCCAAAGGCAATCAAACCCTTGAGGAAATATCCCGTTTGCTAGCAGCTAGCGTCTATGGGCCTCCGGAATAAATCAAGTCTAGTTATCTTGCTTAACTATATCCAAGATCAGCAAGTCCTCCACGCCTTCATCGATAATTTTCGACGAAGCCGTCAGGAGATTATAACGTAATTGCTCATAGGTAGCAGGGGAAACAAGGTCCCCGTCAAATGCTCCCTCGCTCGACATTTGCAGCAGTATGCGCATATAAGCATCGCGGAGCTTTGGCTCCTGACTAAAAACTTGGTCCCCTGCATCTTCATTTAGTTCAAGATTGAAATTCATAATGACTAAACCTCCAACCTTCTGGTTTTTCATCACCGGGATCACAAATTGTCTTTTGAATTTTAGGTAACGAGTTTCTTTTGTTTTCTCACCACCATGATCGCCCTTACTTTTTTTGTCGGCTTTGGCCTTCTTTTTTTTATCATCAACTTTCCCGTGAGACTTCTTCTTTTTAACCTTCGCGTCCTTAGCCTTATTCGGAGTAGCTTTGGCTCCGGCGACGGGAGCGTTACTTTGCTTTAAGAAGTCTGCTCCAACTGCGCCAATTACGACAGCCAGAACCAACGGAAGAAGTTTTAGAATTGATTTCATACTGGACGGCTTTCGCTAAAACGGAACAATTTTATCAACCCATTTCTGCCCTTTGGACAGCTTCACAATGTGACTAAGGCTACCCTCACCGCCATAATATATTTTTGCATTTGCAATCTTATCATATGTAATCACGTTGACCCGGGAAATGTCTTGAGGCCTTACCAAGCCCGAAACCATCAGTTGACGGATTTCAGAATTTACCATGATCCGTTGGCTACCAGTGATTTGCAAATAGCCATTCGATGCGACGTCTGTGACTTGCGCTGCTAACCGCAAAGTGATCCGCTCGCCCCTGCTTATACTACCTGTACCATTCGTACTACGTGAGCCCGAAATATCTACCCCTGGACTTAGGCTGGCACCGGCTGGTAATACTCGGTTCACGGTTTCAGGAAGTCCAAAAAACGCACCGAGGTTGAAGCCACGATCATTTTGACGATTTGTGTTTGTTGAATTATTCAACTCGGCCTGATCATCAATCTCGATAGTAACAGTAAGAATATCACCCTGAACCGAAGCCCTGCGATCACCAAAAAGCGATTGAGGGCTACTACTCCAAAGAGACGTTGCACTCGCATCCTTCCTATCGGATTTCATATCGGGGTGACGGATGTTAAACGTTGGAACGTCAGATACTGGGTTCATAATTGAGGCCTGCATAATCTGCTCTGGCGCAGCAGATGAAGCACATGCAGTTAATGTGAAAGTCAAACCACAACATATTATTTTAAGGACATTCATGGCTGCATCTCCACACGGTTTAATCCAGAAACACGACCCTCTACGCGCTTGCGAGACTCCAAATTGAGAATTTCAATTGTGTCGCCATTTGAGCCAGGACCTAACGCTCGTCCGGCAGCGCTGATTTCCAATCCTTTAAAACGGTATATCATCGCAACCCTAGCATTGCGGCGTACAAGAATTGGGGACCTAACATCGCGAAGACGAAGAGTGGCACCTGCATAGATGGTGCGTGTGGTTTCCTGACCTAGAAATGGCTCAAGCGCGTTTCGGCTACTCCCTTTCGATATAATCAAATCTATTTCTTCCAGAAGAGACCCACGCGGTATGGTTTCCGCAGCGCTAACAAGACCGACCTCAGCGGCAAAGGCCTGCGTGCTAAGAAGACCAATCATGATGAATGAAATAAGGTACTTCATATTATCGTATCCGGGTTGTTGCTGAGTACATTTCGTCTGCGGCAGTGATGACTTTAGAATTCAACTCGTACCCTCGCTGAGCTTCGATAAGGTCAGAAATTTCTCCAACAACGTCAACGCCGCTATCTTCAAGATAACCTTGTCGCATAGTGCCAACGCCCTCAGTTCCAGGATCGCCGACGATAGGTGCGCCTGACGCGCTCGTCTCTCGGAAAAGGTTACCCCCAAGGGCTTCCAACCCCTTCGGATTAGAAAAAATACTTAGCGTAATCGAGCCGATTGTCTGCCCCTCCGTCGCGTTGTCAAAAAAGGCGGTCGCCTCGCCGTCGAGCCCGATTGTAATGCGCCGAGCGTCACTTGGGATTGTTATATTATCTGCGAGGGCGTAGCCGTCAGAATTAACCATCAGGCCTTCAGCGTCTCTATAAAATTTCCCATCCCGTGTGTAAGCAGGGTCTCCACTTGGCTGGGTTATCTCGAAAAACCCCCTTCCCTCTATCGCTAAATCTAAATCTCCGCCGGTGGGGCTCAATGCACCTTGTACGATTTCTATCGATACCGTTGAAGGTCTAACCCCCATTCCGATTTGAATCCCGGCCGGAACAACTGTACCCGTTTGTGATGTGACAGATCCCGGGGTCAAATGCTGAAGGTATATGAGATCAGCAAATTCAGCCACACGAGGTTGATAAGCTGTCGTGCTCATGTTTGCGATATTATTAGAGATGACATCAACTCGAGTTTGTTGAGCGGCCATACCTGTAGCTGCGATTTTCAAGGCGTTCATCCTGAACCTCCGGTTTTGCGGTTAAAATTTAATATTGCTCAGGCTAATTGACGAATGGTCGACACAACTTGGCGGATGCGACTATCTTCCATATCGAGTATTTTCTGCCCCGCTTCATAGTGTCGTTGTACTTCTATCATACGTGCAATTTCTGTTACGGTTTGAACATTTGAGTCTTCTAAAAACCCTTGGCTCACTTTCGAATTGAGCACGGTTTCGAATTGCCCTGTCGTCGTCCAATTATTCCCCCCTCGCCTTACCAGAGTTTCAGGGGGCGCGTTGACAACACCAAGGCGACCAAGTTCGACACCATCAGCGCTAAGGACCCCGTCAGACCCGATCGCAATTCGGCCCGCCTCAAGCGGGATTTGGATTTCACCTTCTGCTTCATTGAGCACACTATGCCCGTCAGTCGTAATAAGGCGACCTTCAGCATCGGTTAAAAAGTGTCCCGCCCTGGTCATTTCGGTTTGCCCGTTAACATCGACAAGAAAGAAACCTGGTCCATCAATGGCTACATCGAGAATTCCGCCTGTTTGCCTCAGGCCGCCCTGAGCAAAGTCACTCGCATGCGCCGCTAAACGTCCCATCGAAAGACTATGTCTCGGTTCAGCTGGATTTCCCGTTGCTGCTGCTGAAACGTATTCAGAGAAGACGGCCCCTTCGCGCTTAAATCCAATGGTGTTTGCATTCGCCATATTATTTGCAATGGAAGACAGCTCTTTCATTAAACCCGATTGGCGAGAAAGCGCGACGTAGTTCGCATTATCCATTTCTCAAATACTCCATCCCCACTGCGAAATCAGAGTCCATTTTGCGAATAATCAGGTTAATCGCCTCTGAGTTTACTTCTGATTCTGTCAACCCAGAAATTTGAGAAGAAGACAACAACCCGATAACTGGTATTGCATTTTTAGCCTCGGATAGGGATACCCACGCCCGATCAATCCAAGAAATGACGGCTTCATAAGATTGTCTTTCGACAGGATCTTGAATTTGAGTCAAAAATTTTCTCGCGGTTTCAGTATCGCCCGCGGCCAGCGCTTGATTGATTGCAAACTTAATCAGGTCTTGTTCCATTGGGAATTGCTCGGTCGAGGCAATTTTTCCGTTCTTCAAATCTTGCCTTGCCTTAGCTTCAGAAATTTTTGAAGCGTACAGACTCTCATTTCCCGCATATACCATTTGTGCTAATTCGGGGTAGCCGATCTGAACGGCTGCTGGTCCTGCACTATTCAGCAAATCGGACCTTAATTCTGAGGAATCAAAGAACGCCCTATCGGAAAAGTATACATTAAGTGCAGACAGTTTTTCGGCAATCGACGGATTTTTTAATTTGATGAGAAGTTTAGAACCTACAGAATTTGCGGCTTTTAAAAACTCATCATCTTCCAACGTAAACATCTCGCGAGTCATTTTTATAGCGTTGATTAAATTTCCAGATTGAACCTCAAGGTCGATCAGGAACACATTAGCTTCTCGGCCCAGGGATTGATCACTATATTGGTGGGCTATGGATTTGAGATCGGCCTCGCTACTCGCTAAGCCGTGGTCATTGTTATTTCTATGAGCCTTCTTAATGTCCTGCAATCGTTCAATTGATTGAAGTGCATATATTGAGTCTCGAACGGCCAAATATTCATACAAGCTGCGCGACAGTTCTGGTTCCATTTTTTCATTCAGCATTGCTCTCAGGAACATTAAACTGTGATCCCCAGCTCGACTATCTGGCAGCGGTTTACCGGCTAGCGATGCTGTATCCTCTAACAACTTCCAGACTGCTCGCGCGTTTCTAGGCTTTTCCGACCTAATCGCAGAAATTGCATATTGAATGGCAATGATTTCCATTAATTTGGGAGGCATTTCGCGCAGGTGATCTGTGATAAGTCGCAAATCAGCGTCTGAGCGCTCGGGTATTACGAACGAAGTGTCACCTAAAAGTCCCCATAACTCCCCTTTTATTCCACAATGAGAATAAGCCTTTAAGTTACCACCAGGAATTCCATCCAATGCTGCGCCTGCTCTGGTCACCACCTTACTCTGAATATCATCCCGGCCACTCACAAGATTGCGGGCTTCTATTCCCAGTCCCAAAGCGAGATAACGGCGGGCTTTCGTTAGTTCTGGATCACTATCATCGGCGCTAGTAATATCGAGGTAGGTGTAACTCTCAACGAGGTCGAGAGCGGACAATTCTAAAACAGCGAGATCAGAGCAATTTATAGTAGCGTTTGGGGAATTCGTATTCGATGTAATGGTCGAGCTTTCGACAGGTTTTTTTTCTACTTGTTCAGGCGTGACACTTTTTTTCGTTATCAAGCCTTTGCGCTTAGCGTCTCCGAGAATGGATTTGAAAATCTCGCTGGATGTTTGGGGGGGAGGCGACGGCAGTTCCTTAGTTGGCTCAGCCCCATTAGCGCCCAAGCTCAGGCTACAGAAAACAAGCACACTCACGAGTTTATTCGCGGTCCTTAGCTTAGAATTCATCATGCCGCTTTCTTCAAATCTTTGAGCGCATCCTCAATGACAGTGAAACTCGGGCGTTGATGTTTTGGCGCGCTACGTCTCGCAACCTCAATACAGATACTTGTTTCATTTTTGTGCAAGCTTGAGACAACGACACTTCGGATCATTGTATAGAAGAAATGCTCTTGCTCTCGAATTGCCTTAACCTTGGCAGCGAATGGTCCTACGATAGCGTAGGCCAAGAAAACGCCCAAAAAAGTTCCAACTAATGCACCGCCAATCATTCCGCCCAGGATCTCAGGTGGCTTATCAATAGAGGCCATCGTCTTGATAACACCCAGCACAGCAGCAACAATACCGAGTGCAGGAAGAGCGTCAGCTGTCGTTTGTAAGGCATGCGAACCGTGAAGACTATCTTCTTGAATGCTACTCAACTGCGTGTCTAGAAGCTCTTCAACTTGATAAACGTCATCGAAATTCATGAGCATTGAACGTATAGTATCGCAAATCAGCTCAACCAATTGGGTTTCAGCAAGAATTTTCGGATATTTTTTAAAAAGGTCACTCGCTTCGGGGTCTTCGATATGAGCCTCTACGTCGACCGGGCTGTCACGCATTATTCTGACAAGTTCATGCATCAAGCAAAGCTGATCAGCGTAATCATCTTTTGTCCACTTGGCGCCTTTAAAAACTGCAATAAGATCTTTGCCAGTGGATTTGATCGTGTGCATGTCATTACCGCAAGCAAACGCCCCTATTGCAGCACCGCAAATCATCATCATCTCAAAGGGTAGCGAATGCAGAATAATTCCCATTTTGCCCCCCGCTAAAGTGTAGCCGCCGAAGACGCATATAAATGTAATAACGATACCGACAATAGAGCTCATGGTTAATCGTAACACACTTAAAGTTACGCAGTTATTAATTTACACTACTGAAGTGTTCATAATTTTCGAGTGGTCGCCAATGAAAGATGGATGAAGACTAGATTGCAAACGGACAGCTTTGTGCGATTTGTGTTGCCCCATAGCTCCTTCAAGTATCACTTGTCTTTTGTCTTTGAATTCGGCTTCGATTTTTATTTTTTTTAGGCTTGCACCGGGCAATGATAAAACCTGACCTATCTCTAATCGCGTACAATCCGCGACGCTCATGCGGCAGCTCTCTAAGACACACCTTAACCTTGTTTGAGTTGGACTTATTCGACGCGACCAGTTTTCAGGTGAGACCTTTATATCCATTGGCGCGACGGTTAACTCGCCAAGATCTACTTTTGAGACATATCCGTCAAAAACATGTCGAGGCATTAAAATCCGAATATCGTAGGATTGAGGCCATGAGGTTGTACCGCTTACTTTGTCAGAGGGTTTAGGTTTTTTACCTTGTTGCTTCTTTGATTTCGTTTTGGTGTTTTTCGGGACCACTTTGGCCTGCATATTCTCTTCAGGAAGGGGTTTTCCTTCAAAAGGGAGAACCACTTGAATCCAATCTTCGACGGCATTTGAAAGAACAAATTGTCCAAAAAAGAGTGAATTTTTTCGCTTCCATTTAGACCAATCTTTGTCAGGGTCGATGTATTCCTGCCCTGAGAAAGTATGAATAATACTTTCAATCAAATCCTCCATCAAGAAAATATCTAGCTGAGAAAGTGAGAGCTTCGAGATAACTTCACTATCTAGAACCCCTATTCCCGTAAATGCAATTGACGACGCTGCATGAGCAATTCCAGCATCTACAGATATTATAACTTCAGTGTCAGTATCCGATTTACCGAACCCATAATGTAGAGCAGGTCTAGCATATTTTTCTTCAAACTCTCCAGGATTTAGATCCACGGACTCAATGGTCTGCTCCCTCCATATCAATGAAGGCACAAACATTTCGAGGTAGGGCTTAATTACCGCCTGCAACGGCGCAAAGCACATCTCAACATGTTTCGGGTTAACCATTGGATGGGATTTTTCGGCGGAGACAATTTTCGACAATATGTTCATAGATTGAAATATGACCTTATAAAATATATACACCAAATAGATGCTTTAAAGTTTTATAAACGTTAACAGGGCAAATAAATACGGTGCCTGAAAGTCTCTTTCCAGCTTAATATCGAAATTTTCTTTTTTTGTGAACCGAGGTAATCCTATGTCCAACGAACTCGCACCTATTATTGTAAGACGTAAGAAAATCTACGCTACGGATGCAGGACACCACGGCGGCGCATGGAAAGTTGCTTACGCTGACTTTGTAACAGCGATGATGGCCTTTTTTCTTTTGATGTGGCTCCTCAATGCGACCACGGAGGAACAACGAAAAGGACTAGCTGATTATTTCAGCCCGGTCATACCACTGGCCTCCGTATCAGGGGGTGGGGCGGGAGCGTTAAATGGGTCGTCAATGCTGTCCCAAGACACCCTAATTCAGGATGGGACAGGCGCTGAAAATCGAGATGGTACAAACACTTACAAGAATGCTAAGGATGACGAGGTGTTGGAAGCCAGAGTCGAAGCCCTAAACAAAGCCGTGTCTGAAGATAAATCTGACCTATCCGATCACATCAAATTCAAAATTAGTTCTTCGGGATTGGTAATTGAACTTGTCGATCAAACGGACAGACCTTTATTTACAAGCGGAAGCGCCTATCCTTCGGAAACTCTAAAAAAGTTGACCTTAATGGTTGCTGACGGTTTCAGTGACGTGGGGAACCAGCTTAAAATCGTGGGTCACACTGATGCCCACACCTATGCCGACGGTACAAATTATTCGAATTGGGAGCTATCATCAGACAGAGCAAATGCTGCCCGACGGCTACTTATGGGTCATGGATTTCCCGGCGACCAAATTTCCGAAGTATCTGGAAAGTCTTTTACGGAACCTCTATCCGAGGACCCCTTGTCTCCTCAAAATAGAAGAATTTCGATTACATTGCTCACACCAGATGACAAACAGAACTCAATAAATAAAACACCATAAAAGCGTTATATAAATTTCACACTTTTTTAATTCACCTCAGCTTAGTCTATTATATACTTAATATACCTCAAGGATTGAGCAAATGACTATATCTTCCTCGCTTAACGCAGGTGTGATGGGCTTGAACGTGAATGCGTCTCGCTTGGCCACCATTTCCGACAACATAGCCAACTCCGCCACATATGGTTACAAGAGATCAGACACTGATTTCTCATCAATGGTAATCAACCAGCAGCCTAGTATTTATTCGGCAGGCGGGGTCCGAGCGACGTCTTACAAAGATGTAGCCAGCGCGGGATCATTGATTTCGACAGGGCGATCGACGGATATCGCAATCAACGGCTCGGGTATGGTCCCAGTTACAAATTTTGCCGGGCTCAACCAACCTGCTAGCGAAAGAGACTTCATGATGGTACCTACAGGCGGCTTTTCTCCAGATGAAAACGGATTTCTGCGTACGACAAGCGGACTATATCTACTCGGATGGCCGACTGATTCAGGGGGTGAAACAGGTGCAGTTAGCCGGACCAACATCAGTGGGTTAGAGCCCGTCAATACAAGCATCGGTCAATTTTCAGCCTCTGCAACAACCGAAATCGGCCTGGGCATCAATCTTCCTGCGGACGTAACAGTTGGAACAGACCCCTACACGGTTCCCATTGAATATTTCGACAGCCTAGGGCTATCTAAGGACCTTTCCCTCACACTAACACGCGGCACAGCGGCCAACACGTGGGATGTTAGCATTGTCGACCAAGGTGGTAATCCCACGGTGCCAATCGCGAGCTTTTCCGTTGAATTTGACGCTACAAGTGCAAACGGCGGTCAAATTGCAAACATTACACCTGGCGCGGGTACAACGTATGATGCTGTCGCTGGAACAGTGACTTTCAATGCATCCAGTGGGCCGATCACCGCAAATGTAGGTGGACCTGGACTGCCTGGTGGCTTCACTCAACTCGGGTCCAGTTTTTCACCCTATGACATTTCGAGAAATGGTTCGCCAGTCGGAGATTTGCAATCATTGGAGGTTAATTCACAAGGCTTCATGGAAGCGATTTACAATACAGGCTTCCGCCGTACACTCTTCCAAATTCCGGTCGCAGACGTCACAAACCCAAATGGCCTCCAAGCCATGTCAAATCAGGCCTTTTCAATTAGCGCCGATAGCGGAGATGTCTATCTTTGGGACGCGGGCGACGGCCCCACGGGTGACTATGTTGGATATGCTCTAATGGAGTCCAATACCGATATTGCGGCTGAGTTGACGGCTCTAATTGAGACGCAAAGAGCCTATTCATCAAACGCAAAAATCATCCAAACCGTTGATGAAATGTTACAGGAAACAACAAATCTGAAGCGATAGCTTCAGATTTTAGAAATTGATAGATGAGCCTTACACGCGCACTCTCTAACGCTTACTCTGGGCTCGTTCACACGAGTCGCAATGCTGATGTGACCGCGAATAATATCGCCAATGCGCAAACGCCGGGTTACGTTAGCCGTCAGCTAGTATCTCAGGAACGTGTAACCGGAAACCAAGGCAACGGCGTTGGGGTCAGCACAATTGAGAGATCGCAAGATCAAGCTCTAAGTCGTCTCCGGCGTGACGCAGATGCAAGTGCGGGGCGTGCATCTGTCATTGCCAGCGCAACACAAACACTCAATCAAGAAATTGGCGAACCGGGAAGTGCATTTGGTTTGTTTGCCAGCTTAGAGAATTTAGAAGCCTCGCTTCAACAATTTGCTGTCACACCAGAGAGCGCCGCGCTTCAGACTTCAGTTATAACGGCTGCGGACCAGTCCGCGAAACAATTAAATGGCTTGTCACACGTTGCGTTATCCCTACGCGAAACCGCAGAACTTCGGATATCAAATGAAGTTAGCACAGTTAATCAAGCTCTGGGCCGTTTGAATGAAATAAATGGAGACATCGCAGGACTAAACTCTGCAACGGGTGAGACCGCCGCTATCGAAGACGAACGGCAACGGCTCATTGATACCATCTCCGCCATAATTCCGATCAAAGATATCCCAAGAGGAAATCAACAGATCCATATTATTACCGAAGGCGGAACATATTTATTATCTAACAAGGTCACGGAGCTGGAGTTTAATCCCGCTGGCGTAATCCCCAACGAAGCCCGCTATGATGACACCGGCAACATTCTATCAGGCCTTAGCATTGGCGGGCTAGATGTGACTCCTGGATACGCAGGCAGCCAAGCTTTATCAGGCGGTACACTCGCTGGACATTTCGTGGTGAGAGATGAAATTGCAACGGACTTCACCGACAGAATAGACGCATTGTCAGCCGATCTTATCGGAAGATTCTCCGCCGCAGGTGTTGATCCAACACTAGCGGTTGGATCGGCTGGACTCTTCACTGATGCTGGCGGGATAGGCAACCTAACCGATACCAGAGGGAGCGCAGCACGTTTACAAATTAATACTCGCTTGGTCCCAGACATGGGGGGAGAAACATTCCGAATTCGAGATGGCATTGGTGCAAACGCACCCGGAGAAGTTAGCAATGGAGACATTGCCCAAAATTTGCTCAACGCACTGACAGATCGTAATACAGCACCGGCAAATACTGGACTCTCAGGTCTTATGTCTGTGAGCGAACTCGCAGCAGGCTTATCCTCAACTTCCGGTGAGCAATTTATTCGATTTGAGGCGCAGTCTGTTAGCGCATCTGCACGCTCCACTGTTCTACGCGACACCGAGTTAGCAAAAACAGGTGTCGACACTGACGCCGAGCTTCAGAAACTTCTCGTCATTGAACAAGCTTACGCAGCCAATGCACGAGTCATTCAAACTGTCGGCGAGATGGTTGATCAATTGCTGCGGCTTTAGAGGATATTATGCAAGTTTCTGGATATTCTGACCTTCTCGCATTTACGCGGCGCAACCGTGTAACCTCGCAGCTTCGCGAGCAACTGCAAACTGTCTCACAAGAAGCTGTAACAGGCTTGAAGGCCGACATAACAAAAGCGACAGATGGCCGAACGGGCGAAGCTCATCTACTTCAGAAGGCCATAAACGACCTCGACCTCTCGCGTCAAATGAACAGCCTATCCCAAACTCGTCTTAGCTTAACGCAGAACAGTGTTGAGGGCGTCCGTAATGCTGTCAACGACATCGGTACCCGCGCCAGTGTTGCCTTGAATTCTAATGCTCAGATTGGGATCGATATTATTATTGATGAAGCCGGCTCTAATTTGGAGAGTGTCATGAGCGCAATAAATGCCCGTCAAGGTGCTAGGCACTTGCTTTCTGGCGCCGCCACTGACCGTCCCCCGTTTGGCGACGGGGCGGCACAACAAGTCATCTCAGACATCACCAATATTTTGTCAAACGCCCCATCCGTTCAGGATGCCGAGGCAGATCTTGATACTTATTTCAACGATGCCGCTGGCGGTTTTGCAACCAACATTTATCAAGGCAGCACTAATAATACGTCAGGCTCGCCTATTGGGAATGGAAGCTCCGTCCAACTAGGTCTGCGCGGAGACAATGAGGGATTTCGTGATATGATCCGCGGACTGGGCGTTTTAGCGAGCTCAAAAGCAATTAGCGAAAATACCGAGCCAAACGCATTTAAAACGATCTTCGCATCTGGCGCTAGCTTCGCAGCTCAAGGCAACGACGCTATGATTAAAATTGAGGGTCAAATTGGGATCGTTGCCGAAACACTCGCTAAGGGTGAAGAGCGCCTGAAAAATGAAGCCGTCGCTTTGGGTGAAGCTTTTAATTCCGTATTCGGGCGTGATCAATTTGAGGCTGCTGCGGAATTAAAGTCACTACAAGTTCAGTTGGAGGCATCCTATGCGATAACAGCTCGTCTCTCGGACCTCACCCTTACAAATTATCTGCGATAAGATATGCTACTCAAATCTTTTACATATGTTACTGTTAGTTTAGCACTCTGTTTCGGAATCTGCTTGCCTGATGCCGCCAATGCGCAAGTCCGCATTAAAGACATTGTCGATGTTGAAGGGGTACGCGGCAATGACTTGGTTGGGTACGGGCTAGTTATTGGTCTGAACGGAAGCGGTGACACGATACGAAACTCACCCTACACAGAGGAAGCCCTTTCAAATTTGCTTGAGCGTTTGGGCGTGAATATTCAAGGCAGTGATTTCCGCCCCAAAAATGTGGCAGCGGTTCTGGTCACCTCAACACTTCCCTCATTTGCCCGCACAGGCTCTCGGATTGACGTCAACGTCTCGTCAATAGGCGACGCAAAATCGCTCACTGGCGGCACCTTAATCATGACACCACTCAACGCTGCGGACGGAGAAGTTTATGCTGTCGCGCAGGGCAGCGTCCTCGTTAGCGGATTTTCCGCAGAAGGTGCGGCAGAGAGCATTACAGAGGGCGTGCCGACTTCAGGTACGATTCCTGGCGGGGCCCGCATTGAGCGTGAAATCGCTTTTGATTTTCAATCCATGCCGCAGATTCGATTGGCTTTGCGGTCACAAGATTTCACGACAGCCGCTAGGATCGAAAAGAAAATAAATTCAACTCTCGGTAAAAATGCTGCTTCCGTGATGGATGCAGGTACAGTCCGTTTGAACTTACGGGGTTTAGGCTTAAACCCGGCACAACTCATGGGCAGAATAGAAAATCTGACTTTGACTCCTGCGCAAACCGCGAGAGTTGTCATAGATCAGCGCTCAGGTACAATCGTCTTGGGTCAAAACGTAAAAGTGAGTGCAGTGGCAATTGCACAAGGAAATTTATCAATCAAAATTTCGGAGCGCCCTCAAGTTTCGCAGCCAAATCCATTTGGTTATGGTGACTCTATCGTCGTACCAGAGACGCAAATAGAAGTTTATGACGGCCCGCCTGGAAATATTGCCCTTGTTGACCAGACTGTGACCTTACCCGACCTTGTTGCCGGGTTAAACGCGCTGGGCGTATCCCCTCGGGAAATGATCGATATATTGAAGACGATCAAAGCTGCTGGCGCGCTTCATGCAGACTTAATCCTACAATAAAGTCATAAACAATCAGGTTTTGATTCAGCTAAACGTATCCTCAACCTGCTTCTTAGCCAGTGTCACCCGACCTTCACGCTCAAGTTTACCAATAAAGCCCATGAGTGCCGCAACAGCGCGGTCCCCCTCTTTTTGAGAATAGACTTCCATTTCTTCAATTTCTTCACGCAGGGTATCCGCCATCCTTTGCGAAATATTCCCTAGCAAAAACTCTGTCGTTTCAGACGCATATTCCCCTCCTGTTTTGAGGGCTTGCATGATAGTCTTTTTGTCCAACTCTCTGAAAATAATTGCAATCGCTGAAGGCGGTAGTCGTGCAGGGAGTTCTTCAAAGGTTAGCATGCCTTGACGTATTTTTTCGGCTTGCTCTGGATTCGTTTTCTCCATTTTCGACAAGACGCTATCTCTCTTTTCTTTTGATACCGTGCCCAATAAATCTGAAACATACTCTAACGCCCGGTCATCAGAACCACCTTGCTTGACATTGAGGAACTGCTCCTCGACAAAACGGGCGACGGCTTGGCGTGCGCGTTTCGTCGCAACAGTCTCTTTTGACAACTGGCTTACATAGATGGCCGATAACTCGTCTTCTATTTCGCCCAAAACTTCCCCGGCCACATCTATGGGCAATTCACGCAAGATCAAAACAACGACCTCATTGCGTTGCTGTGTAATAAAATCAGATATTTCTTCGATAGGGCGCTTCGCCAGTTCCGTCCAAATCTGCTCGGATGGATCACCTCCGTTCTTGAGCTTAGGTTTAGCGCCCAATATCCGCGATACGCGATCACTATCAAGAATACTCTCAGCCATTTCACGCGCGCGGCCCGGACCTGCCCT
>CAZSKH010000002.1:16242-23157 GCA_964607395.1 uncultured Algimonas sp. | reverse complement strand
GAACGGCATAAAGATCACGAATCCAATCTGAAACGCTTGCTTTATTTCGGACAACATAAAAGAAGTGACCAGTAAAGGAAATGGCGTTGGACCTGAGAGATCATATTCCCGATCAGGCATCGTCGCAGCTAAACGTTCGATAGTTTCCGCCTCCACGCGGCTTTCCATAAACACCCTGAAAGGATCAAGAGTCCGCTCAATGGCCTGCTGCTCTGTTATCATACCGTCCATATAAGGGGATAACCCATCATCCCAACTCGCTGTGAAAACCGGCTCCATAACGAAAAAGGTCAAAAACATTGCGAGGCCTGTGATCATCATATTAGGCGGGGATTGTTGTAGACCCATCGCCTGTCTCAAGAATGAAAAAACGATGATCATGAAGGGCAAGCATGTGATCATCATGGCGATGCCTGGGGCTAAACTTAAAACAGTTACAATGAGAAAGAGTTGAATTACCCGCGCATCTAGACTCTCCCCGTCTCCGCCCTTTGTTAGGTCCTGCAAAGATTGCGGGGCATCCTGCGCAAAGGCCAATTGAGGCAGGAGGCTTATCAAAAACGCGGCTAGAAAAAGACCAAAAAATAGCCACTTTCGTTTCCGAATTTCGCTTTCAAAAAATCTAAAAACTGTGGGTTTCGATCTATAAATATGGCTCACAAAAGGTCCTCAGAAATGTCGACAATTTGTGTTATTTTCAACCCGAGGCTTCCATTGCCCGGCTCTGTTTCAACAAGCTCGCCCCGGGCAATAATTCGGTTGTCAATGCAAAGATCTACAGGTTCATCAATTGTTTTATTTAACTCTAATACCTGATCGGGTTTCAAACGCAGAAGATCAGATATAGTCAGTGTTGCCGTCCCTATCACAACCTGAACCTCAACAGGTAAGGCGTAAATTGAGCGTTTGAAATTTGCGCCGGTTTCACTATCTCTGCGCTCCAGAGTTGGAATATCCTCATTGGGGCTGAGATCAGGCTCGTTAGTTGACGCATTTTCCATTGTATTTACGGGATCACTCATTGCGGATCTCTCTATGTTTCAGGTGCTGGAGATAGAACTGCCTCAAAAGCAGATATGATAGCGTCAGGATCAATAGAGGCCTGACCGCCCTCCCACTCGCAGAAAATCTCGTTAGAGGTGAGCTCAGGGTCATCTACCACACGAGTGGTCACATCAAACGTACAACCGTCTAAAAAGGTTTTGGCCGATACATTATCTGGGTGGCAATAGATACTGAAAACACCATCCAATGATGCTGCCGCCGCCTGCTTGATAAGGCCTTCCAACTCATAACGCATGGTCTTTGGCGCGAGGCTTGAGAGAACTGCATCCAAACACATAAGCACGACCTTGCTGTGGCTAACCTCGATATCTTTTCGAATTTTTTGAAAACTTGCTCCCAAGTGCTGCAAGCTCTGCTCCATCGCCTTCACGGTGTTGACATGGTCAGATTGTGCTTTGGCTAACCCAGCCTCATAACCCGCTTGATATGTGTCTAGACTGACAACATCAGAACCAGACTTGCTATTCTCTTTGTGAAAGACTGTAAAATCAGTCAGGATCACGCTAGACTGATGATCTTCACTGATCGCTTGATCTGACCCATGCGCCTGAATCAGTAAGGGTTGAAATAAGCTGGAGGAATTGGATGTCATATCTCAGCAGCTACCGTATCAGTTTCTAAACCGGACGCGCCTTGAGACAGCCAAGACGCCAGCAATTCCGCTGCTTCATCAGGTTGTTCTTTGGCTACATTGGTTAACTGCGTGACAGGATCAACAGTTTCTGGGCCTTCGATTGCGAGGGTCGGCATCGCTAGCATCGACGCTGAATCATCTTGGGGATTCTGCGTGCCGAGTCCGGAAGATAGTCGAGGCATATCTAGGATCATATCATCGCGGTTGGTTGAATTTAGGTTTAACGGGACCAAAGACGAAGCGGACTCTTCGTTTTCTTTTCTCATCAAAGCAGGACGGATAACGAATAGACCCAAAATAAGAGCAACAAAGCCAAGGAGAGCTGATTGAACAGTGGTCCATAGATACCGCTCCATAAAAAGGTCCATATTTGAGGGCCTTACAATTAGGGTCGTTTCATCAGGTCGGTCAAATTCCAAGCTCCGAACAGTCAATTGATCTCCACGATCAAGGTCCAATCCCGCAGCGGATGTCACTAAAGCCTCTAAGACCTCCATTTCTTCCTGGCCGCGAGGAAGATAAGTCAAAACTCCGTCCTCAGATTCTGATGGCAAATTACTGACAAGGACAGCCACACCAATACGTTTGACCGCCCCAGGTTTTATTTCTGTATTTCTAAGAATTTCAGAAATTTCGTAAGTGACGGAGTCAACAGTTTCCGTATTTTCTGAATTTGTAGCGCCTGCTCCGCCGGCACCCTCGGGCAGGTTGCTTGCAACAGTTACCGCAGCAGAGGTTCCTCGGGAATTACCGTTAGTTTCTGTCGTGTTTTGGGATCGAACTACCCGGCCTTCAGGATCAAAAGAACGCTCGGCCGTTGTTTCGTGACTTCGATCAAGCTCTAGGGAAACGCTCACACGGGCGTTGCCTGCTCCTACCCTCGCCTCAAGCAGAGACAACAGGTTTCGTTTCAACTCAGCAGCGCGCTCCAACTCACTATTCGCATCCATACTTGCGCTCTGCTCGTGACCTGGTCCAGTTATCAAACCTCGCACAGTATCAATAACAGCAACGTTTTCGGGACTGAGTTCCACAACAGATTGTGATATCAAATATTGGATTGCCTTAGCTTGTTCTGGATTAATGCCACTCGACGTAGAAAGAGTAACCGACGCTGATCTAGACTGCGTATCTTTTCGGAAACCCGTGGATTTCTTTGCGCCTAAATGAACCCGAGCTGCCCTGACGTTCGGCATAGATAAGAGAGTCCTCGCAAGTTCTCCCTCTTTCGCTCTCCAATAGGCCGTATCAAACATCTCGGCACTCATCGCGAAACTGTTTAGATTGTCGAAGAGCTCATACCCGACAACGCTTTGTCTAGGGAGTCCTTCGCGTGCCAATTCCAATCTTAGCGAATCCCTCCGACTTGCTTCCGCAAAAATTGCGTCACCCCTAACTTCGTAAGCAACCGACAAACCGTCCAGTTTAGCGATAACATCACCAGCACTTGCTGGATCAAGGCCTGAATATAAAAGGGAAAGCTTGGGTTTCATCGCTATGCTTGTCATGAGGAACAGCACTAGGAGCGTTGTAAAAACACTTACGAGCGAGATAATGCGGCGTTTCAAAGGCAAGGCTAGCCACACATTTAGAATATTCATTTGATACCTCTGACGAAATCCTGCCGCCTACGCCGATTACAAGCTGAAAGCTCATATTGGTGTTTTATATATATTGCACTTGTTAATAGAGTGTTTACCAATATACTATTTGTAATTATACACTTCAAAAGTGTGTGAAATAGGCAGGAGCTCGTGGCGAAAACTAAAGCTGAAAAAGCGGCAGCGAAAGCAGCTAAGAAGCAGGCAAAAGGCGAAGCCTCTACTGGCTCGGGCGGGAAATTAATGGCTATCTTAAGCCCTGTGATTCTGGGAAGCGCGGCTTTTGCAACTGTATTTATGTTGCCTACTCCTGAGCCAGCTCTAGGAGACCAAATGCCACCTGCAATCGAGACCAAAGAGCAGTCGGAGTCTATCCAAATTGGCATACCCCAAGACCTTGGCGTAATAGAGTTGTCAGAAATTACAGTTTCCATTCGAAACAAAAAGCAAGTCTTGCGAATAGGGATTGCGCTGGAAGTGCCCTATGAAACACTTGAAACAATTGATCCCGATGATCCGAGACTTCGGGATGCTTTCATGGGCTACTTGCGCGCTATTGATGTCGCACAGCTGGAAGATGCTGCATTCATGGCTCAACTGCGCGCACATTTGCTTCGTCGCTCCAGGTTAGTTTTAGATACTGACACCGTACACAGCGTATTAATTACCGAATTTTTAGTGAGATGATTATGACTTTACCAGCATTTCCGTTTGAACTCTCGCTTACGCTTGATGTCGCACTTATAGCGATTTGCGGACTATCTTGCTTGTATTGCGTTCGCCTTAGCCGACGATTGTCCAAATTGAACAATTTAAAAAGCGGTGTCGGGGCCTCGATAATATCCTTGACGGAGGCCATTGAACAAACACACGCAGCAACCAAGGAAAGTCAATCAACAACAGTTCAAACAATTGAAACGCTCAGGCATCTGATATCTAGCGCGCACAACACAATCTCGCGGATGGAAGCGAAGCAGATAGATCTGGACCGCAACGTGGCAACCACACGTGCGTTAAAAAAGCACTTATCACAAATTGTAGACTCCAAACTGTCTCCTTCAATTAAAAAGGCTATGGAAACAGCGAGCTCAATGGAAAACATGCTCAAAGAACTAGAAAATTATAAAACAAAAAGTCAGACAGCGCTTAGGACAGAGACACCTATAACCGAAGAAAATGAAAACAACCTCGCCTACTTTTATACGAACACCGAACCCCCCACCGATGTGCATGTAGATGAAAATGACCTTCAGGAAGAAAGCTCATCGAACCTTAAGCTGATCGCAAGTCAATGACACTGAATAGCTTTTACATCCTGTCAGTCTGCTTTGCTGGGGTTATGCTTTTGAAAGTAAATGTAGCATGGTCGGATACTTCAGAAACTGGCACTAACGCAGTCTCAGAAGTTTCAACTCCAATGTTGAGTGATGAAAACTTGACCGCGCCTGATAAAGGATCGGTTCAATGTTTGACAGGGGTTGTCGCTGAGGCCGTTCAAAATGAAAAATTAGCGTTACAAAAACGTGCTGTAGAAATCACTAAGCGAGAAGAAGCTCTCAAAGCGTTAGAGATGCGCGTTAATGTTGACTTGAAAACGTTGAACGCAACGAACGCCACGATCAAAACAGAGCTGGATAAGCTACAAAATATTGCCGCTGGAGATTTAACGCATCTTGTCTCTATGTACGAAACAATGAAACCCAAGAAAGCTGCTGAAATTTTCTCAAAAATGGACCCAAAGTTCGCAGCCGGTTTCATCCGGCAAATCAAACCAGCAACAGCGGGTTTAATACTGGCTGAAATGGACAGCACTTCATCTTACAAGGTTAGTCTGATAATCGCGAATCAAAATTTAAAATGGCGGAACCATTCTGAGAAAAATTAGATCCTGACCAACCTCATCAGAATCTAAAACAGCATGACCCACTAACCTTAGCCCCTTCGGAACGACGAATCTATCTGTAAGGTTAGGATTTCAGGCGCGCTTACTTTTCCCTCTCTTTCCGTAAAAACAACCAAAAGGTGAAATTTCTATTTGCCTTTCAGGTAAGCACATGTTCTTAGCGTATTGTTAATTACGGTTAACATGTGTCTGGGACCATAAAATGCACGTCTAAGAATTGTAATCGGGCTAATCTGGGGTCGCCTGCGCAAAAGGAACTTAAGAATGCTCACAAAGGCTGAACGTATTGGTGAAAACCACTACATTAATGATATTCAAGATTACTCAGTGGAAGCCGCTGCTGGAGGCATTGAAGATTGCATTGACGAGAATGAACTTTGGGACAAAGTTTTCGAGTTCACAAAACTCTTTGGGGCCAGGAACTTTACATATTACCATTTGCCTCCAGCAGGCGCTTATGATTTCTACAAGCCTCATATCGCATTCCGAGGCTCAGAAACCCAAAATCTAGGGCAATATGAATCCGCCTTGCGTGAACGAGCCAGCAATTTCATTCCCACCCTACGTTTGCTAGATGGGCCCACTTTCTTCGCCAAGTTCTGCAATATTTCCGAGATGGACTCCTCTCTCTCAGAACTGGTTGTGGCCTTCCACATTGGCGAGACCACAAATGGTGTAATTATTCCTGTTCACGGTCCAAATGGCCGATGCGGAGCAATTGTTATTGGCTTCACGGACGACAACAGACGCCACCGTCGAAAAGACATCCAACACATTCGGTGGGTATGTGAAGCAGCACATAGAGCTTATTGTCGGTTGAGACTTTCCAACTCACGGAAAATGAAACCTATCTCTAAGAGAGAAAAAGAAGTTATGAGATGGGTCGCTGCGGGGAAAAGTAATTCAGTAATAGCCGATATCATTGGTATATCTCATCATACCGTAAATGGATACCTGAGAAGCTTTTACCTAAAAACGGATACTTCCGACCGCACAACAGCGACCCTGAGGTGTATTGGGGAATCTCTGATAGAATTTTGACGTCACGGCGCACCCAACTAAAGCCTACCACGTTTTAGCTCGACAGAGCCGCCATCTAAAAATAGAATTTATTATTGACCTTGTAAAACGGGAGTATGGTGAGGGCACGTTCAGTCAGAAAGCTCTAGAGGCCTTTTCGGCAAACCTGAGCAATTTAATAATAAGACACAACTCTGTCTAGCTTTCGCCATCCAAACGAGGCCCCATGGCTCTGCAGACCTTGATCATTAATGCACGTTTCGATGTTTCCTCAATATTTTTAAACGCCAACATCATCTTTATATCCTGCGATGTTGCGAGAGTGTTGGGAATCAATTCTGGTTTCTTTCTTTTTTTGGTATTCTGGGTATTCCAAGTTCCCTCAAAAAGGAAATCTGGTGTAATGTCAAAAATTTGGCAAATTTGCCAAAGACGACTTACGGAAATTCGGTTGAGCCCATTTTCATATTTCTGCACTTGCTGATATGTAATGCCCATAGTTTTGGCTAAGTCTTTCTGGGAAATTTTATTGGCCATACGTAGCATTTTCATTTGCTTGCCAATATGTTTCTCAACGTCGTCGAGTTCCATCACAATCTCCTTCCAAAACTTAACGGAGATTTGGATATGCTAATTTTAAATAACATCAAGCCCGAAACTCAAAATTGGTCCGTATATAAACCGGCGTAATG
>CAZSKH010000002.1:0-16142 GCA_964607395.1 uncultured Algimonas sp. | reverse complement strand
GCCCATCATAGTCTCTCTGAGAAAATTCAGGAGGCTGTCAAAAACTCGCGCTTTCTAATTGTGCTCTGCTCACCATCCGCCAAATCGTCTCATTGGGTGAATGAGGAAATTAAACTTTTCAGGCGGCTTCATGGCGAAAGCGCTATCCTATCCGTAATTGTGGACGGCGATCCGGAGACAGCTTTTCCTCCGGCCCTAACGGAAGACGGGCGCGAGCCTCTCGCGGCCAATATGACAACTCGCGAGGGATTCCGCTTTGGAGTCAGCCAACTGGCAGCGTCTATGCTGGGCGTTGGATTGGACCGTTTGGTACAACGTGACACCAAACGGCGGCGCAAGCGCATGCAGCTCATCACGACCGGCGCTCTGCTCTTTGCTGGGCTTATGGGCGGCATGGCGTGGACAGCGGTGGATGCGCGGGACGAAGCAGAAATTAGCCGAAGCGAAGCCGAGAAGATGGTTGAGTTTATGCTGACTGACCTCAAAGAGGAGCTAGAACCCCTCGGACGCTTATCCGTTTTGGATGATGTCGGCACGCGCGTCACCGATTATTATGACGCAATACCTCTCCCTGATATGGATGATGATCGCTTGGCACGGCAAGCCCGCGCACGGCATTTGCTAGGGCAAGTGGCTGAAAATCAAGGACATGCTGAAAGAGCGGTAACAGAAATTCATGCAGCCTACAAAGCGACGAAAGAAATATTAAGGAGAAACCCAACTAGCATTAATGCAATCCATGCTCATTCGCAAAGCGCTTATTGGCTTGGAGAGTTATCTCAACTCTCAAATCAAAAAGTGGCCGCTAAAGAGTTATGGCTGGAATATGCGTTGCTTTCAAAAAAACTAATTGAGAAAGACGGACTAAATTATGACTGGAATATGGAGGCTGGATGGAGCCAAAACAACCTTGGTCTTTTGGAGCTAGAAGATCAAAAATGGCGTTTAGCGATTGAGTACTTTGCTAGTGCTACAATTTTTTTTAAAAAAGCGGATAACTTGAACACTGGAGATAATGAACCCAGTGAAGCAATTGCTAATGCTCACGTAGGCATATCCAAAGCTCATCTAGCACTAGGAAATCGGAAAGAGGCTCTTCAAAACAGAAAGAAACAACTCGAAATTTTGAATGTCATGATACAACAAGAACCCTATAATCTTCCCATCAGGTTTAGAAGGGTTCAGGCAATATATCACCTTGTTACAGAGTTTAACACCGAGACTGAAAATCCGAAAAGTCTAATGAGGTTGGCCACTAAGGAAATGAATACTCTTGTAAATTCAGATCCAACCAATAAATACTGGTCTGAAGCGGCAGAGAAGCTCAATCAAGTTAACTCCACCACCGTTCCCTGACTTTCTAATCACCCCCCGGGCCATCGCCAGTACCATTACCCAATCCTTTTCCATCATTATTACTACCGGGATCAATGATAATATCTGTACGCAAGATAGCATCTTTGTACTCACCCTCGGCTTTGGTGCGACCTGTCTGAATAATGGTAACATGTAAATTATACTTCATGTCAAAAGGCTTACCTTTCTCCTTTTGCCAGCATTTGTTTAGCACCATTAGGCCGTGCCCATCATCAAATATCCCAATTACTTTATAGGCTTTGCTGACCGCACCCACCGGTACATTATCGACTGAAAATTGCGTATGGTCAGTAAAACGCCAATTGTCGCGTGGCAGATGAAAGATCATAATGACCGGGGTGTTGATATTAAAATCTAAAGGCGTCGCCGGAGCGCCACTTTGCTGGCCATCAATGGGAGCAAAAAATTCAACGTAACCTTCATAAGCCTTCGCAGCATCTTTGCCGCCAAGCGTCCCAACTTTCGGCCAGAGACTTTGCAAGCTTGGCGATGTTATTCGGTGCCGTTTGATGATACCTTCATCAATATCTACTGAAATCGGCAGCAAGAGAGGCTGTTTTTGAGTCTTTTTCGTGAAATCTGGACTGTTCAGCCAGTCTAGCTGGTACTCATCCCAGTCCTTCAGATATTCCTGATTGGCTTTAATATCGCCGCGTCTAAATTTAGGCATGGTTCTCTCCCTAGTTGCCCTGATGTAAGTCTATTTATGTCTCTCGTGCGTTTTGCGCTGTGATCCTCATCACGCGGATTTCTCTTTTTTTGGTTCGGTCGGTCCTACATGCACCAGCATCTCAATCGCCATTGCGAGATTTGCTGCCTCTTGTCCGTTAAAGGCACGATCGCCCGCAAAATGTACGCCGACAAGTTTGCCCTCTAGGTCCAGAATAGGTGCCCCTGAGCTTCCGCCCAAAGTCGAGGCGTTATGGCAAATGGCACTTAGTTTTTTACTGGGGTTGATTCGTGGCTCGACCGAGACTTGGACTCCGTAAGGTGTATCAGTGTCGGTTGAATGACGGAAGACTTTCCCCTGACTCAAGCGTTTGACCGCAAAAATCGGATTGTCTTCTACCACAGACAATATGGCCTCATCGATTTCAAAGGGACAGGGATAGGATATCGTGATCATGTCACGGGCATCCAACTCTTCGGTCGGAATAGAAACGCGGTCTATCGGCGTGCGGTTGGTCACCGAGCGGGTCAGTTTAAATATCGCGATGTCTAATCCTGCAATGAGGATTGGCGGCTCACCATCAAATGCCACATAGTCAGACGCCTCTCGGTCACGTTCGGCGATAAATTCGATACCCCCGCAATCCGGTCCCGTCAGATAGTGTTTGTAAAATTCATAAACGTGCCGGTTGGTCATGATGTGATTGGGCGTAATCAAAAACCCTGTTCCAAAAGATACATCATCATTGGTTGGTACACCTTCCTGTGGCCCGCCGATTCGGCCCGTGGCAAGATAGGCTGGCTTCAAAACGCTATATTGACCGGTGAGGGTTTGCAGGCCTGACGGCGCCATATGCCCAGCCGGAACCAGTGGAGCCGGGCCGGGCGTTATGGCCCCCGGGAATAGCGGGCTGTTTGGGAATACAACACCGGACTTTGGTGGTTTTTCAGGAGCCGGCAAAATCTCTCTTGGCACCGTAATTTCGCGCCTTTGAAAGATCAAAAACCCCAAAATTCCCACTAAAGACAGCACAAGTCCGACCAGAATAGGAATCCGATTGATCGGCGGCGGTGCGATATTCAGCACCATCTGCCCGGTCGCAATACCGCCCAATTGGTCTGTGATTTCATAGGTTACGGGCAGTTCGCCCGAAAAATTCTCGGCCGACAATACGACCGTCCCATCTGGCTCGACACGAAACCTCACATCTGCATTCGCTGTTTTGACGGACGTTATGGTGAGCGCATGACCCTCAGGGTCCGATACAAAATCAAGCGGTGAAAAGCGGATTTCTGGCGCATAGGCAAAGTCGACAGCACTTGGGACTGCAACAGGCGGTTGATTGACCACAAGTTCAATTTCCCCCGTGGCAGACAGGCCTCGCGCATCGGTCACCTCATATTCGAACAAGCTCGTGATGGAATCGGAATTTGTCAGAAAGAAAAACTGATCATCAACTTGATTGAAATCTACATTGCCAGACATTCGCTCAAAACGAGATAATTGGACCTCGTCTTCATTGGGGTCGGTGACGTAATCCAGCGGATTGATCGTCTCAGACGATCCAGCTTGGATGACTTGCTTGGCAGCCGTAATTTCTGGTGCGTCATTCGGGTAGTCATCCAAAAGGTAACTTGGGCAAGGAAACACTCTTTTGACATTGACCGTGACGGTCGCGCTATCCAACCCGCCTTCTATATCCGATACTGTATAGCGAAAAGTCTGCGGTCCCGGCACGTGAGAGCTGACAATCATAATTTCAATTGGGCTGTTGCGGATAACCAAAATGCCCGTAGCTTGATCGCTGATCTCTACGATTTCGAGACCGGCACCATAGGGGTCGGTATCATTTTCAAGAGGTAGAAAGGTTCTACTTTCTCTGCACTTCATTTCGAGGCGATCATCAACCGCAACAGGATTTATATTGCGAGGCGTGTTCGCCGCGGCCAGACTACTAAGAAGTAGCGCCCACAAAAGATATATTAAACTTCGCCGATACATCGCCACCCCTGCGAATAGCTAGCATTTATGCCTGTGATTGTGAAGTCCTGCTGTGACGGGTATCACGGGTAAATGTGTGTCAGTGTTTTATAGCCGCACTTATGAGCTTAACTTGATAGACTCCTAGAAAAAGTATACTTCAGACCTAATGACAAAATTCCCTCAGGCAGACTATCTTAGCGACTACGAAGAGGCGATCACTAAGATTGAGTCCCATCCCAAAAATTTGGATTTTAAGCACAAAGCAGTTCTAGCTTTGGCGCGAATGGGTTCATTAGATTTTGCGCTCCGAGAATTTAAAAGATATGGTCTCGATCAGGTTCGCAGTCATGAAGATATCATGGCCCTGGATGGGCGCCTATCTAAAGATTTGCATCTCGTTACGACGGGTAAAACTGCGCTAAATCACGCCAGAGACGCGGCAGAAAAATATGAAGCCGCTTTTCAGGATACCCGCGGGTACTATTCGGGGGTCAACGCGGCGACTATGGCGTTATTAGCCAACATGCCGTGGGATATTATCAAGGCTCGGATTAATATCATTTTAGATATTTTGCCAAGCACAGAGAGTTTAACGCCTGAAGACCATTATTTCATAGAAGCCACGCGGGCTGAGTGTTTACTTTTATTGGGGGAGGTTGCTCAAGCTCAGGACGCTTTGCGCGGGGCTATTAATTTTGATCCCCTCAATTATACCGCGCACGCGACAACATTAAAGCAGTTCGCCCTTATCCTCGACAAGCGACAGGAGAGCAAAACTTGGCTCACGCGTTTTAGACCTCCGTTGGCCGCGCATTTTGCTGGGCATTTATGGAAGCATATAGAAAACTCACACGAGAATTTACCGGAGATGATATCAAATTTGGTTCAACATAATGATATCGGCTTTGGATATGGGGCCCTAGCTGCCGGGGCAGATATATTATTTGCTGAGGCCCTTCTCGAAGAAGGGGCCGAGCTCAATGTTATTCTACCCTGTAACATTGATAGTTTCGCAAGCCATTCTGTCAAACCCTATGGCGAAAACTGGATAGCCCGGTTTCACGCATGTTTAGATCAGGCGAGTTCTGTAATCTGTTTGCCAAACAGCGATAGGGTGGACATGGCCGATATTATTCTCAGCGCACGAGTGGCCATGGGGCAAGCTATTTTGCGAGGTCATCAACTGGAAGTCGCTCCTGTGCAAATGCTGCTGCTAGATCTAGATCGAACTAATTCACTGACACAGTTACACCAGATGGACTGGAAAGGTGCTGAGCTCGAATGTTTTGAAATTGCATTTGATAGTAAGGTTCTACCAACCTCAGAGATAGTGGCGCCATTACAAAATATAGGTATATTATTGCGCGACTCAAATTCTTCCAGTTTGGAGAGATATGACACGCTTGAGACAGCTATAGAATATTTCAAAAGTGCTAAATCTGAAACAGCTGCTCTACATTTTGATCTCGCGGGCTCCGACAGAGACCTTGAAATTATGATGAGGCATAAGTTTTCAGGTAGCATTCTTGTATCTGAAGCTTTAGCCAGTTACGCCGCGCTTAAATTTAGGGAAAAATATAAAGTAACCTTTGCCGGAACCGTATCAGATGGATCTGTGAACCCCATCCGCACATATACTTTGCGAGTTTTGGGTTAAATATATTCGACCGCTTCACGAAGTCTTTCTGGACTCGCAACAACAAGCGCACCTGGCTCGCGTATTAATATACCTCTTTTTTGCAATTCACTAACTGTGCGCGAAACAGTCTCTCGAGTGGAGTTCAGACGTCTAGCAAGCTCTACAAAAACAGGGCTTGGTCTTATGATCTGACGATCAGGGTCTATTCCAATCGGTAAGGCGCGCCGCAGGAGTTCAGCGCAAATTCGACCCTTTACCGACAAAGTGTTCCCATCAACAAGGTCGGTCACCGATTTATTTAGGCGCTCCGCAAGATCGATCGCGACCGCCTCACATAAACCGGGCTCCTCGCGCATGAGTTTCAGCATATGATCATGCGATAAAGTAAGCATCTTAATCTTACGGCTCACTCGGATTTCGAAATTTGACTCTCCAGTGGTAAGCAATGATCTAAGCCCTATGAACTGACCTTCACAATACTCACTTATCCATGTCTCATGGCCATTTATTGAGTAGGATATAGCATTGGCTCGACCATTGAGGATCAAGCCAGCGGCAGACATAGTCTCGCCTTGTGCACAGTAAACTTCGCCTTTTTTGTAGTTTTTAGCGATCGCGAGATCGCTAAATGCATCAAACCAAGGCGTGTCTTGAATACGGTCCATTAAAACTAGATATCAGTTTTGCGAACTTTGTCACGCATAAGCCGAATGCCGAACATATCTGACTCCACCACTTCTACTTGAGATGGATTTTTAATATTCTTAGGCTTCGCTTTTAGATTTTAAGTTGAGTGCTTCGAAGACCATTATCGCTCGAAAAGTTCTTCAACTAATCAGGTCGCCAAATTAGTTTGAAAAAACTGTTAAGGTCAAGGCTACCCAAAGTTGGTTTTTTACATAGCAATTCGCCTTCGGGAATAAACCTCAAATGCAGTAACGCAGAATGGTATAGAGATCCGCGCGCGTTGAATAGAATTCCATTTTACAGCCTCAAGTACCGTTATCTTATCCGCCACAATAAGCACTATTTGGCTGAATGGAACTCACCGCATTAAGGAGCCAACTCGTCATGCTTGCGGTCTACAAATTCTCGAAACGCGGTAAGGCCGGCATCAATGTTTGCGCGGCCAAACCCAATCCGAAACCGATCATCTGGGGCTCTCATGAGCTCGGACCTGTAAATCGAAGCTGGCAATAAAAGCACTCCATTTTCTTTGACGAGGTCTTTGCAAAAAACCTCAACACCTCCGCGCCCCTTAAAGCGCGGGAATCCGATGCAGCTCCCATCTGGATGTTGCCAGTCAAAAATGTCAGGATAATCACCAAAGAACCTATCCAGCTTTTCAATATTTGTCCGCATCAAAGTTAGACTCTTGTCCAATAGAGCCTCGCGAACACTCAACGCAATGACCGCCAACCTCTCACTAGGGGCCGAGTTACAAATCGACAAATAGTGTTTGTATTTTTCTAGATCGCCAAGAACCTCTTCGTCTTGCGTGGCTATCCATCCAATTCTGAGCCCCGGTAACCCATAGGCTTTGGACATCACATTGAGCGACAAACCTTTTTCATAGGCATCTGCCACTTGATCAATGCGTTTATTAGAATCTAGTTCAACACCGCGATAAACTTCATCGCTGAATAAATAGAGATCATGTTGTCGACAGATTTTCACCAGATTAACATAATCCTCTTTTGGAATAATGTGGCCTGTTGGATTATTAGGAAAACAAACGGATATGAGTTTTGTATTTGGCCGGATGGCATCTCGAATTTCATCCAAATCCAAATACCAATTTCTGTCAGGGTTTAACCCCACGCCGCTCACGGCACAAATGTCGAGGGGTATAGTCTCTGCCGCTTGATAGTTGGGGACAACGACAATAGCGTGATCATCCGGGTCCAATAACACCCGCATTGCTGCGTAGACGCCCTCTTCTGCCCCCGCAAAACACAATATATTTTTTGCGTCTAGCTTGTCATAAGTTTCAGAAATCGCCTGACGCAGATCTGGCGCACCCCAGGTTTCCGTATATCCGAGATGTAAGTCTGATAGAGTCGTGTGAGGTAGGCCCGCGATATCCAGCATCTCACCGACACTGATGCTCTGCGCGTCCGAGGCCGTCATATGATGCGTCGCACTAAACTCCCATTTGGAAAAATATGTTTCGAGTGCAAAGTTTCGCATTTTAATCCGTTAAGAAGTCCTGAGGAATCTGGCTAGCACGGTTACGGTCTAGTGCAATCATAAGCTGGCTCAAATTATTTCATTTAATGCACCAAAAATAGCATCCGAAACGATAGAACAAAACCTTCCTTAGCCGCAGACCGAATGACCCTTCGATAGACTATCCGTGCAGCTTCGCTAAACCTCTCCTACAAAGTTGATAAAGCCCACATGATTATCGCTAAAGGAAAAGAAAAATCTCTTGTGGCAGAGGCTCCCTTCGACGCTAGCCCTTCCCAAAAACGGTATGAGCGTCCCATGTCGCCTTTTGGCGGAACACTAACCTGTTTAGCAAAAGCGCCATACCCACACTCAAGAATAGAGTTACGGCCATCATATGAATATATCCGCCGCCCGGAAGCTTTGGCCAAGAAAAGAGGAAAGTTGCATAAAGGCCAATCCCGAATACCACAGCCATAATCATGGCGTTCGCATTCACACCTTTAAATAAAAGTCCTACGATGAAGGCTGCCAATATCGGCATGGATAGTAGTCCATAAAGCGTTTGGACCGTGTTAATCAAACTGTCTTGGGTCGCAAAGAAAGGGACTAAAAGAAGACTCAAAACGACCATGACACTAGAAACCCAAAACGAGATACGCTTCACATCGACTTTTTCGCTTACATAAGTTTCATGAATATCACACACCCACAAGGCTGCCGAAGCATTAAGAATTGAATTAAATGTCGTTAGCATGGCCGCCAATATAGCGGCAGCAAAGGCTCCGGATAAGTAAGTTGGAAGAAGGTTCCCAACCAGTTGCCCATAGGCCATATCATTGTCGACGCGGCCATAGAGCTTGAAGGCAATAATACCCGGAACTACAATAATCACCGGAACAATTAGTAAGCGGATTGCAGCAGCCGCAAGAATACCTTTTTGAGCTTCTTTGACGCTTGGTGAGGCCATTGCCCGCTGCGTAATGGTTTGGTTTGTCGACCAATAGAACATTTGGATAAATAGCATGCCGGTGAAGAGCGTTGAGAAAGGAATATCAGAATCCGGTGCCCCGATCAGGGTCAACCGTTCTGAAGGTATGCCAGAGAAATCAAAGTTGATGGCCTTGAGTGCCACAAATGTGACAAATAGCGCCAAACCAAGAAGTAATATTCCAGAGAATGTGTCTGAAACGGCTACGGCTCGGAGCCCTCCAAAAATCGCATATGCTGCGCCCATTATTGCCACAACAATAGAGATCACAAAGATCATAGAATTGATCTCCCCGAATCCCGGAACTGATATTGGTGAGACTGGCAAATTGAACATGCTAATCATGAATTGCGAACCGCCATAAAGAATAGCGGGTAGGAAAATGCATACATTGCCCAGAAGAAACAAAATAGAAATTAACGCTCGGATATGTTTGTTATTATACCGTCTCTCCAAGAGCTCTGTGGTCGTTGTACAGTTATATTTGTAATAAACTGGAATAAAAATGAAACAGAGCATCATCAGCCCGACAACGGCGGCAAGTTCCCACCACGCAAGCAATGCCATTTGGTTCCCGTTCATCCCGACAAGCTGGTCGGTTGAAAGATTTGTCAAAGTGATTGATCCCGCCACGAAGTACCACTTCAAAGAACCGCCAGCGAGAAAGTACTCCTTCTCCCCGTCTTCGCTATGGCGAGCGCCTTTGCAATACAAAAAGGTCACCAATGCGATAAGTGCCGTCAGTCCTATAAAAACAGCAATTTGTGATGCTTGAAGTTCCATAGTTATCCCCAACCTGACTAGAGTAGGCTTTCTTTGGTTTCGTTATTTATAAACTGAATATTCCCGGTGTCGTAATCTAAATGGAGGGTAAAATTACCGAAGTCTCTGCGGCGATGACCTCCCCGCATTTCTGTAACGTCCACTTCGGACTTACATGCAATCTGTGACAATATACGGATCATAGCCGCATCGTCAGGCCACCCCGTTAGATAGGTGATATGCCCCTTTGATATTAGCGCTGCATAACCGTCATTAGATAGTTCCAGTACGTTTTCTGCGGTCTCGGCAAACTCACGCCAAATATGAAAATGACCACTTTTTTCAAGTGGCTCTTTCGCACTCGGGCGTAGCGTTTCAACAGCTTTTATTTGGCAGTCAAACCCGTGAATGTTTGGCGGCATGTCGTTTGGAAGCTTAAAGTCTTCGGTTTTTGAACCAGAGCGAGGACCCGCAAGAATATGTCCCGAAAAACCTCGGATCGCTTCACTTAGTTCGGGTGTCCATGCAAAGAGACCTGGAATACAGACAAGTTTTCTGCCCTCAAAACTGCGCGTATTAGATGGAAGAATATCGACGGACAGGCCGAGTCGTCTCAAGCCTCTGTAAACGTCATACACCAATCTAAAATAATCAAAATCCTGACTTTGTGGCTGCGTCTTCCACGCCCAAGCTGAAGCATAATCGAAAACGAGCGCTACGTCTGATGTCTGTGTTTCGATGTCGAGGATATCTGCCATTTCGAGGGCAACAGTTTTCGCCTCCAATGCGCCTGCGGCCCATTCGCCATCAGGTCGTTGCAGGCCCGCATGCATTTGCTCTTGCCCAAACGGGGCTTGCCGCCATCGAAAGTAGCTAACGACTTCCGCCCCATGGGCGATCGCCTCCCACGTCCAAAGCCGCACCATTCCCTGCAAGGGTGCGGGATTATAAGGGGCCCAGTTTACAGGGCCGGGTTGCTGCTCCATCACCCACCAACGCCCTTTTCCGACAGCGCGGTAAAGGTCATGATGAAAGGCCTGAAAGTCAGGGTCTCCTTGGCGCATATATTTATGTTTAAAATCTTCGCCTTGATCTGAGCGATCTTCGAGAAAACCAAGAGGGTAACTGTCCCAACTCGCAATATCCAAATCCGCTCCAACGGCGAAATGGTCAAACTCGGTAATGCGGCCCATATAATTATGGATTAGCGGTTTTTCGGTGAAGTTACGTAAGACGTCGCATTGGGCACTATTAAATCTGACAACCTGATCTGAACTAAAACGACGAAAATCCATGACGTGAGCTGGGTTCGGTTCCGTTACTGTTTGGTTTGGTAGCTCAATTTGGTCAAAGTCATTATACTCCATCGACCAAAAAACGTTTCCCCAAGCTTCGTTCAAAGCGCTGACTGTTTTATATTTCGCTTTGAGCCAGACCCGAAAGGCGGTCAGAGCGGCGAGGCTGTAAGAGAGAATTGTTTCATGACAGCCATATTCATTATCTGTCTGCCACGCCTCTATGTGTGGATTATCTCCGTAGCGCTCGGCCATCCTTTGCGTGATACGCGCGCTCTCTTCGCGATAAGCATCGTGGGAAAAACAATAGTGTCGGCGGGAGCCGAATTTACGGAGATGTCCGCCTTCAGTGACTGCGAGCATGTCAGGATATTTATCTACCATCCAACGCGGTGGCGTGGCCGTCGGCGTTCCCATGATAATTTTAAGTCCTGCGCCGCCCAAGACATCAACAGCTCTATCAAGCCAATCCCACTGAAACTTATCAGGCCTTGGCTCAATGCGACTCCAAGCAAATTCACCTATACGAACCCAAGACAATCCCAGCTCACACATTTGCAACGCATCCTGTGCCCATAGTTCTTCTGGCCAGTGTTCAGGATAATAGCAGACGCCGAGTTTTGAAATCATTCGCTTTCAACTTTTTTAAAAACGAACAAATAGGAGCTAAAGTCACCTTTAGCCATATATCTAACTTTATCATTGACCTGCCCCGTTGCCACATAAGGCAAAGGCATCCCGTTTTGCATAAGCGCGTCACCCGCATAATGCGTGCCATCTTCAACCAACAGGTAATCAGCCTTGGCGTCCAGCCCCACCATATGCGCACGGCGGAAGGGTAAGTTCGGCGCGGCGAGGATATGGAAATATGCAAGGTAAACAGTTAGATCGTCGCGAGTGGTATATTGCCAACACACTTCATTTTCGGATTTAATGAGGCGGTCAAAGCGTCCACCCACAAAATCATCAGCGGAGTCTTTTGCAAATTTCATCAGACCTTGCAGCTCTTCCTTGTGCGTCTCAATCGCTTCCTCATTTAGTGAGATACCCCGTGCAGCACAAAACGCGCCCGCATTAAAGCGGGTTTCGATTGAACTAACGCGGCCATTTTGATGGTTCGGCGAAGGACCGATATAAGCGGCGGTCACGTCGAGTGGGAACAGATAGGAACAGCCATTAATTATATCGAGGCGCCCAATGGGATCGCACATATCGCTCGTCCAGTTTTGCGCCATATAGCTGAGCATACCTAAGTCGAAACGATTCCCGCCACTCGCGCAATTCTCGAAAAGTACATCCGGGTATTTTTTCACGAGGCGACGTAAAAGTTTATACAGGCCAAGAATATAGCGATGAGATACCTCGCGTTGACGGTTCTTTGGCAGGCCCGCTGATCCCGTTTCCGTCATATTGCGGTTCATATCCCATTTGACGTAATCAATATCGCCACACGACAAAATGCCGTCAATTTGCCCATAGAGATAATCAATGACTTCTGACCGCGACAAGTCGAGCGTCAATTGATTTCGGCCCAAAGAAGGTGTGCGGCCCGGAACATGCAATATCCAATCTGGATGATCAGAAAAAAGCTTACTCTTCGGATTGACCATTTCAGGTTCAAACCAAATCCCAAATTTGAGACCCTTCGCTTTAACCTGAGCGGCGAGCGCCGCAATACCATTCGGGAAACGCTCCTGATCGGCGGTCCAGTCACCTAGGGAAGATGTGTCATCACGACGGCCTTCGAACCAGCCATCATCGAGCACCAACATATCGACGCCAATCTCTTTGGCTTTATCAGCCAAGTGCAGAACCTTACCCTCATCGACATCAAAGTAAGCGGCCTCCCACGTATTGAGATAGGTCGGGCGCGGTTTGTGACGAAAACGCTCTGGTGAAATTTTATCTCGAACAAATTCATGCCAGATATGGCTCATACTCCGCAGCCCTTTATCAGCATAAACATGCAGCGCTTCAGGGGTACAGAATTTCTTGCCCGGCTTTAAACGCCAATGAAAATTAAATGGGTTGATACCGGCCAGAAGGCGTATGTCTTCGAACTCACCCTTCTCAACAGAGAGCGAGAAATTCCCGCTATACATAAGAGTGGTGGCATGAACACGGCCAAACTCTTCTGTCGTTCCTTTTTGAACAATGGCAATGAAAGGGTTATGCGCCGCACTGGAAGTCCCTCGCGCGCTGTCAACGACAAAGCGTCCCTCGGGCACATCAATACGCTCTTCATTAAATTCTCGGGACCATGTGCCATGCAGATGCAGGATTTCATAGTCGTGCGGCGGGAGATCGAGCGCCGAGCTAAAAGCATGTTGAAGCTGGATTTCTTTCTCACCCCTATTTCTAAATTTAGACGACCGGACGAGCACACCGTAATCCTCATAGATGGTATAGTAGAGCTCAACTTCCAACTTATGCAGAGGATCTTGGAGCGTTACGATCAAGGTTTCACTCTTGTCACCTCGCGCCGATGGTAACTTCTTTAAGCGCGGTTTTTCTTTGACGATGCGGTATTTCTTATAGTGCAGAGAGAAAACCGTATTGCCATCAGAGTTACGACCATGCAGCGCTGGAAAGCGGTAATCAGACGTCCCAAAGCTTGGGAATTCCTGCGGCGTATCTGAAAGACTGAAATATGGCCCGCCTTGAAAATTAGACGCCACTTCGCGCTGTGTGCGCAAATGATGGACGGCGACATTAAGCGGGTCACGTAGCGGACCGCCATAATGCAAATGTTCTAATATTCCTTCGGGCGAGACGCGGAAAACATAGGAGAAATGCGCATTTGTCAGCGCAAAGGTTTTATCTTTGGAGACCGTAATCATGTCAAACCCTATACCGCACGTTCGTTTTTACTAACTTCCAGATTAATACTCTTAATATGCGGAAACCCCTCAGTTTGATTGTTCTTGCGAATGAGCGCATTGAGCTGAAAAACGGAAAATAACATAGCGTAAATCGGCGCGAGATACCCTCTATCACGCAATTCGGTCAGGCGCTCAGAGCTTAGGCGTTTTAGATTATCTTCGTGAACCATACTGAGGCCGCGAATACGATTGGTTTGCTGATGTCCATAATTCAAAGCCAAATCGACCGACCTGATAAGATCGAATCTCTTGAGTGTTTCAAAGAATTGAGAAGTACGAACCATGTTCTTGGAGTCTTCGACAAGCTGAGTATTTAATTGCTTGATAGGAAGTGACAGTTTTCCTTTTTTATCGAAGAGCGCCTGGCCGTCCTCGCCGAGAGCAGCGCTATCAGCATCAATGCCTAAAACGGGATCGGCCCGACCATCCTCAGCCTTCATCAGAAAAAGAGGATAGGTTCTCATAGCTGTGGTCCGGAAACTAGATGTCCAATCACCGCCTGTAACGAATAGGTTTTTACCCGGTTCAAAACTCGTCAAAGCCGAAAGACTCATTGTGCCATTACTCATACGGCTCATCATGACAGGGAAATCGACTGTGGCTTGCGCGACTTCGGTCACGCGAAGTGGAAGCATATGCGAGCCTTGGGCGTAAATTACGCCACTCTCAACTTTAAGCTTTAAGGCGCCATGCACGTCAGATGTTAGAGCCGTTAAAGTGGCCATTGCAATGTCCTATTGTTCAAGCCAATGCTCGATTTAATCTCTGTGTGGTGGCAAGCTTTGCAAAAGTTGCTGCGTCATAAGGTGGTTCTTTTGACGGATGCGGTCCGCTTGTTGATGTTGGTTATAGAGATATGATTGCCGTGAATAGTATGGCTTTGTCCGTCGTCATATAATTTGTCCCAGATTTTGGCCCGGGCTAAGAGAGACTTTGCTCATCGTGTTGGTTGATATTAAGCGACGGCTTTGCGGTATTGCAAGCGTCGATGTTCGATTGTTTTTTCTTTGATCCTTTCTCTTCTGTTTAAAATAGATTGTGCACGGCCGAAGTAGACATCGGCAGGCGTTACGTTGTTGAGGCTTTCGTGGTAACGTTCGTGATTATAATGCTCGACGAAGCTTTCGATTTGACGTTCTAAGTCGCCGGGCAGAAAGTAGTTCTCAAGCAGCACACGGTTCTTGAGCGTCTGATGCCACCGTTCTATTTTGCCTTGAGTTTGCGGATGATACGGCGCTCCGCGAACATGGCTCATGTTATTGTCTTTAATGTACTCCGCAAGTTCGCCCGATATATAGCTCGCGCCATTATCCGACAGCAGCCGCGGTTTGTGAACGACGTGTGCTTGATCACAGCCAGAAGCTTCGAGCGCCATGTTTAACGTCTCTGTCACGTCACTCGTCTTCATTGTCGTGCACAGCTTCCAGCTAATGATGTAACGAGAGAAGTCATCCAAGATCGTCGACAGATACATCCAGCCCCAACCGATGATTTTGAATTAGGTGAAGTCAGTTTGCCAGAGTTGGTTTATGGCTGTCGTTTTATCCCTGAACTCATTGGCAGCTTTCATTACAGCAGCTCAGAACGTATTCTATCAGGGGTTTTGTTCCAGACACGGCCTGGATGCGAGGCGCGGTCGACAAGACCGTCCTCTCCATGTTCCAAGTATCTATCATACCAACGGTAAAAGGTTCGCCGCAGAACGCCCAGCTTATCCAAAGTCCATTTGGCGGGGCGCGATGAGCGCTCCACCATGCGGATGATTTCTAGTTTTTCTGATGCAGGATATCTTATAAATCTTCGCCCCCATCTATTACCGGCAGGCAATTGCGAAGCAAATGCCGAGAGGGCCGAGCATGCTTTTTTGAGCAGGTGGAGTTGCTTCACTAAAGTGGAGAGTGTTTCCTGTAAGATAGGAGATACCCATGACAGGTCAAAGACAGAAGTTTACGAAGGAGTTCCGGCGTGAAGCGGTTCGTTTGAGCTACGAGAGCGGTCGAACAGTGCGTCAGATTGCCGATGATTTGGGGGTCGGCATGTCGACTCTTACCAAGTGGCGAGCCGTTGACGCGGAGCGTGATCCGCCGCCGCCTCACGACGACCCTCAGAAGGAACTGGCGCGGCTTAGGCGAGAGAATGAGGTTTTGCGGCAGGAGCGCGACCTGTTAAAAAAAGCAACTGCTCACTGACCAGCAGGGTATTGCGCAGCAATGCCCGAGAGGTTTCTTCGCGGCGGAGACAAAACGATGAGGTTTAGATTCATTGCCGCGCAGAAGGCCAAGATGTCAGTCGAGCGAGCCTGCGAGTGCTACAGCTTGTGCCACGGCACTTAGACCTGCGGCTGCGCCTTTAACGCCGCCTGCGCCGCTTGCCG
>CAZSKH010000001.1:0-78255 GCA_964607395.1 uncultured Algimonas sp. | reverse complement strand
GGTATTTCCGCCGCGCTATTTGCGCGCGAGCGAACAGGGCGTGGCCAGAGGGTTTCAACCTCTTTGCAACAAGGGGCCATGGCTTGCGGTTCGGGTGTTTGGCAGCGGGCAGAGGACATTGATGCACAAGGTTTTAATACGTGGATCATGGGCAGCGCGTCTCCCAAAGGGCATTTCAAATGCGCGGACGGAAAATGGCTCCACAACTGGGTGCCCAATCCGCGCTTTATTCTCGAAGCCTCCAAAGGCGATACGCTCGACGCGTCCCCAGATTTGACGGTTCAGAATGATCCCGACCGTTTCGGGATTGGTCCTGAAGAGCTTTTGGTCATGGCCCATTACCAACCGATTTTGGCCGATGCGATTAAGAAGTTTAATTGCGATGATTGGGTCAAAGCGGCGGCTGAAGGCAATATGACCATGCAGCCTTGCCGCTCTGTAGAGGAGAGCTTAACCGATCCGTTTTTAATCGCAGATAATTGCGTGACAACTGTGGATGACCCAGAACTTGGCCTGATTAATCAGGTCGGTATTACTTATCGCTTGACCAATAGCCAAGGTGCTGTCCAAGGCCCAACACGGGCGAGGGGGGCAGATACGGATGCGGTAAAAGCGCATGCAGCAAGCTTGCCAGACATTAAAACACACGCCGTTCCCGCAAAGCCTACAGCGAAAGGCCCACTAGACGGTATTCGTGTGCTTGATCTCGGTCTTGCCATTGCAGGACCCTTTGGATGCCAGCTTCTCGCGGATATGGGCGCAGAAGTCATTAAAATGAATACGCTGTGGGATAGTTATTGGCATCGCTGCCATATCGCTTACATGGCCAATCGTGGCAAGAAGAGCTTCGCCGTTATGCTAAAACATCCGAAAGGTGTGGAAGCGATTAAGAAAGTCATTGCTAGCTGTGATGTCGTCCAGCACAATATGCGCTATCCTGCCACCCAGCGTTTAGGTCTGGACTATGACAGTCTGAAAGATGAATTCCCGCATTTGATTTATTGTCACTCGCGCGGCTTTGAGGAGGGGCCACGCAAGAACTTGCCGGGGAATGACCAAACGGGCGCCTGCCTAGCTGGCGTTCAGCATGAGGATGGGGCGCTTCACGCGGGAGGGAATACGCATCCATTATGGTCACTGACTTCACTGGGCGATACGGGGAATGGTTTCCTTACTGCAGTAGGCATTTGTAATGCGCTAATGGAACGTGAGCGTACGGGCATAGGGCAATATGTAGATACCTCCATTGTAAATGCTTGCCTCCTGAATACGAGTTATGCTGTGGCTAAACCTGACGGCTCTGCGGTGGAGCGCGACCGCTTAAATGCAGATCAAACAGGCTATGGCGATTATTATCGCCTATATAAATGCGCCGATGGAAACTGGATTCAAATCGCGGCTATCAATGAGGCGCACCGCGCCGCTTTAGATAAACTCGCAGGCACGGATAAAGTCGCCGCTTTTGCGGGGCGTTCATCATCTGAATTGATGGATGACCTTGCCAAGGCCAATATACCCGCCGCGATTTCCGATGCCGAGGCCTCGCGTAAGATTTATGATAACCCAGATTACAAAGCCAAAAATTGGACGGCGGAATATTACCATCCTTATGTCGGAAAGCTCGAGCAAATTGGCCTCACTTATAATCTCTCTGATACGCCGGGCGTTATTGGCTCGACCCCTTTAATTGTGGGCGATTGCACGAAATCTATCTTGGAAGAAATTGGCTATTCCGAAGACGAGATTATGGCGATGGCCAATGAAACAGCCATCCTCTGTGATCCGCCTTTGCCAGGACAAAAAGAAATGAAGAACCCTTGGGGCTTGTAACGAAAATCGGTCTGCGGGACCGATTTTCGCTACAAGCGGTTCTCTGGCTGGCCGGATAACCGGCATAATGTGGTTTGAATGAAAGAGAATTAAATGAGACCTGATCCTATCCAACGTATCGACTCAGCTTTTTTCTGGGCGGCGTGCGAACGCGGCGAGTTAGTCGTGCAGAAATGCGAGCCGTGTAATAAGCTCTGGCATCCGCCCCGCCCGATTTGCCCGCAATGCCATAGCACTGAGAAGACCGAAGAAAAATTATCAGGAAAGGGCAAAGTCCTCTCTTGGGCGCGGCAAGTCCGCCCCGCGAGTTTCGGGTTTAAAGAAAGCCCTTGGATTATCCTCGTCGAGCTCGATGAAGGTGTGCGCTTCGTCTCCAATCTGGAAAGCGAAACAGCTCCCGACTATAGCATGCGGGTGAGCGTCGATTTTGCGGAAACTTCGGGCGGCAAAGCTGTTCCTGTTTTCAAAAAAATGGAGGCTTAGATGGTCGCCGAGTCTCAACAAGCCTGTATCGTCGGTATTGGCCAAACAGAATTTTCCAAAGCCTCTGGCCGTTCTGAACAACAGCTCGCCTCCGAAGCTATCCTCATGGCGTGCCAAGATGCAGGGGTTTCGCCCCATGATATTGATGGCCTCGTCACATTCGCTATTGATAAATCAGATGAGGTCGATGTGATGCGCTCTCTGGGCTGCCGCGATATTGATTTCACCACGCGTCTGCCCCAGGGTGGGGCAGCATCCGTCACGACCCTTGTCCACGCGAAAAACGCGGTTGAGAGCGGGATGTGTGATTACTTCATCATCTGGCGCGCCATGAATGAGCGGAGCCAATATCGTTTCGGGCAGTCCCATCACAGCCTCTCGCCCGATGCGCATAGCTCCACTTTTATGGAATGGTGTTTTCCCTTTGGTGCGCAGACTCCCGCGGCTTGGGAGGCCTTATCCTGCGGGCATTACATGAATACATATGGCGTGACCTCTGAAGATTTAGGCCAGATATCTGTGACCTTCCGCAAGGCCGCCGCGACTAACCCTAACGCCTTCTTCTATGGCAAGCCGATTACGTTAGAGGACCATCAAAACTCGCGCTGGATTGTGGAGCCATGGTTTAGGCTTTTGGATTGCTGCCAAGAATCTGATGGCGGATGTGCCATACTCGTGACAACGCGAGAGCGGGCCAAAGACCTTAAGCAAAAACCTGTGCCTATTTTGGGCGCGGAATATTCCATGCTATTTAATCATGAAATTATTTCTGATTTTTACGAAGGCGATTTACTGACGAATGATATTTCCCTGCGGGTCACAGAGAAGCTAATTAATAGTTGCGGCATTGCGCCCAAAGATACCAAGGTCGCGATGATTTATGATAATTTCACACCGCAAGTGCTGCGCCAACTGGAAGGTTTTGGTTATTGCGGACTTGGTGAGGCCAAGGATTATGTCGCGGATGGGAATCTTGAATTAGATGGCGCAACGCCGCTCTCGCCTAATGGCGGATTAATTGGCGAGGCCTATATTCACGGCATAAATAATATCACCGAAGGTGTGCGGCAAATGCGCGGCACAGCGGCGAACCAAATAGAAAATGCGCAAACAGCATTCCTCGCCTCGGGCGTGGCCGGCGCAATAATAGGAGCCTAAGATGGGACAGATTTATAAACCCGGGACCAAGCTTTCCAGTACGGTTTGCAAGACGCAAATTATGGCCCTGCGCGTGCCTGCGGAAGAGCTTGAGATTACCTGCGGCGGCGCGCCAATGCAAGTCGGCGACCCCATAGAGCTTGGCGAGATGAGCGGCGAGAATTCCGGGACCCTGGTTGGCAAGCGTTATACGGATGCGGAGGAGACGATGGAGTTTCTTTGCACGCGAGGCGGCGAAGGCTCTATTGCGATTGAGAGTTATGTCATCGATATTAAAGCGGCGAAAAAGCTGCCCAGCTCGGACTAATGAATATCCACCTCATTCTTCAAATGGCATCCGATGCCATGGGTTATCGCGAGGCGTTGGTGTGCGGCAAGACGCGTCTGACATTTGATGAATTGGGAGATATGGCTGCGCGGGTTGCGGGTCATATCGGGGAGGGTGAAAAGCTTGCCTTTCTGTCAGAGGCAGACCCCAGCTTCCCAGCCGCCTTATTTGGTGCAGCTTTGGCGGGGACACAATTCGTCCCGCTTAATTACCGCCTAACGCAGGCGCAATTAGAGTCGCAGATGAAACGCATTACGCCCGCCAAATTAATTACAAGGCAATCCATATCTCTGGAGGGCATTGACTGCGTTTCGCAAAGTGAAGTCCTCAGGGGTGATGCTTTGCAAAGCGAAGCCCCTGATGAACACGGCGCGGTCGCGGTTGGACTTTTCACGAGCGGAACCACTGGGGAACCTAAATCGGCGATCCTACGCCACGCCAATTTGATGGCTTATATTTTTGGCACTGTTGAATTTATGAGCGCTGAGGAAGATGAAGCCGCGCTACTCACCGTGCCACCTTATCATATCGCGGGTATCGCAGCTGTATTGTCCTCCACATATGCAGGACGGCGCATGGTGCAACTGCCAAACTTCACGCCCAAAGGCTGGATAGATTTAGCCAAAAAAGAGAATGTTACAAATGCGTTTTTAGTGCCGACCATGTTGCAACGCATTGTCGATTGCGCGGGTGATAGTCTTGATTTGCCTGCGCTTAGAAATATAGCCTATGGCGGCGGGAAGATGCCGCGCTCGACGATTGAAAAGGCGATGACACTTCTGCCTCATGTGAACTTTACGAACGCTTATGGCCTGACGGAAACGAGCGCGACGATTTGTATGCTTGGTCCTGACGATCACCGCGCCGCTTTTGGGAGTGATGACCCTGCGGTAAAGAGACGCCTAAGTTCTGCGGGTAAACCTATTCCTTCAATAGACTTACAGATTCGCCGCGAAGACGGAGAGCTTTGCGAGGCCGAAGAAACAGGTCTTGTCTATGTGCGCGGCGATCAGGTCAGCGGCGAATATAAAGGGCTTGGCTCGCAATTAGATGCGGATGGCTGGTTCCTGACCAGAGATCGCGGCTTTGTGGATTGCGATGGGTACCTTTTCATCGACGGACGCGCGGATGATGTCATCGTGCGCGGTGGTGAGAATATTTCGCCGGGCGAGATTGAAGATGTTTTGCGGTCTCATGCCGCCGTCAAAGATGTCGCCGCTGTGGCGGTTGCGGATACTGAATGGGGCGAGGCCGTGGGCGTTGCAATCGTATGTCCTGATGATGTTGACGATGTGGAGCTCTGCACATTAGTCCGCACAAATCTGCGTTCCTCTCGTGTGCCATCCGTGATAAAACGCCTGGATGAACTTCCCTATAACGAAACCGGTAAACTCCTGCGCCGTGTCCTCCGGGACAGTTTTGCAGAGTAGCCATGCGGCGGAATATGCCACTCAATTACTGACGGATTTGGGCGAAGATGTGCGGGTTGATGCGCCCGCCGATCATTTGGCAATTGCATATCGCCGTTCGGGATTACTGAAAACAACTGGCTTGATGTTGCCGCTCCCCCTGGCGAGCCACGCTGATGGGGCCTTGTTGGCATTAAAAGCGATATCGCCATATCCTGAAAACTTACCAAACTATGGTAGTCAGCTCTTGAGTGAGCGGGCACGCTTAAGAAACACTATCCGCGAAGGACGTCTCTGTGCGGGGGGCTATGGACGATTAATGGATACGATTGACGGCCGTATAGCACTCAACCTCGTTCGTGAAGATGATTGGGATCTGATTCCAGCCTGGCTTGAAGACTACGTGAAAGGCTGGAGCGGGATTGAGAGAGTGGTTGCTCAAAAAGAAACAGATTATCTTGTTGAACGAGCCGCCGAAATTGGCTTGGCGGTAGCTAAGGACGAATTGCCGCCGAGGCCTTATAAATGGTTTTCAGTTCAACAATTTGAGAAGGCTGTTTGCAAGACTCCTCTCATCGTTGACCTATCGGCTCTCTGGGCAGGGCCATTGGCCTCTAGCCTTCTCGGAATGACGGGTGCACAAGTCATCAAAGTTGAAAGTCCATCTCGGCCAGACGGGATGCGGTCGGGGCATCAAGGGTTTTATGATTTGCTGAATGCGGGCAAGGATTGCGTGGCGCTGAATTTTTGTGACGCGGACGACTTAAAACACTTGAAAGCACTGCTCCATAAAGCAGATATCGTTATCGAAGCCTCACGGCCGCGCGCATTGCGCCAGCTTGGTATTGTGGCAGAAGAGTTTGTCTCTCTAAAGCCAGGAAAAGTTTGGGCACGTTTAACCGCGTATGGTCAAGCTGAAAATCGTATTGGTTTTGGAGATGATGTTGGCATTTCAGCAGGGCTCGCAACGGTTATGGAAAGAGCTCATGTTGAGCCCTGTTTTGTTGGCGATGCGATTGCGGACCCCGTTAATGGATTGCATCTGGCTTTGGCTTTGCAAGCCAGTGTCAACCAGGGCGGCGGTGTTGTGATTGATTTATCTATGCGCGATGTTCTGCGCTACGCGATGGGCGATATGCCATCTGACATGAAAGCGATTGCGAAAGAGTGGCAGGGTATCGCCGATAAAGACGCAACGGCTCTATTTCCGATGCGACTACCAGAAGGCAAAGTAAAAACGCTCGGCGCGGATAATGCGGTCTGGTTATGATTATTCGGAATGCTGAAATAGATGGCGTCGTCACTGATGTTCTATTGGCCAATGGTTTAATCGCCAAAATTGAAAATAATATTCCGGGCCATCACTATTTCGATGCCAAAGGCGGCGTTTTAATTCCCGGATTGCACGACCATCATATCCATTTAAATGCGACAGCGGCGGCGATGAATTCTGTACGCTGCGGGCCGCCTGAAGTGAATAACACAGCTGAATTAATTAAAGCTCTAAATCAGTCAGGCGAGGGTTGGCTGCGCGGCGTTGGTTATCACCACAGCATTGCGGGAGAGATTGACCGTAAATGGCTCGACGCAAATGGCGCAAACCGTCCGATCCGTATTCAACATCGCGGTGGCCGGCTTTGGATATTAAATAGGTTGGCCATGGCTGAATTGGGTTTGAGCGAACCTACGGATGGGCGCTTGCTGGATAGCGATGTGACATTGCGCCGTAATTCTCAATTTCCGGATTTAAAGCCTTTAGTGAATAGGCTTCTATCCTATGGCATTACGGGCGTGACCGAAGTGACGCCGAGTAATGGCGTGACGGAATATGAAAATTACATAGAGGCCACCAAGCCATTGCGATTGAGTATTATGGGCGGCGCAGAACTTTCATCTGCAAAATCGCAACACTTGAAATTACATTACCATGACCATGATTTACCTGCGCTGGATGACCTTGCGGGTGAAATTAAACAGGCACATGATACAGGCCGAAATGTGGCGGCGCATTGCGTAACGCGAGCTGAGTTAATGCTGACCCTCGCGGCGATTGAAATGGCAGGGCCTATCTATGGTGACCGTATCGAACATGCCGCGATAGCGGACAATTTCGCGATTGAATGGATGAAAAAACTGGGCGTAATCGTCGTGACGCAGCCGAACTTTATCACAGAACGCAAGGCAGCGTATCTCAGAGATGTCCCGCCACGCGATCATAAAAACCTCTGGCGGTTAAGGGCATTTCCCGAGGCAGGTTTAAATCTCGCGGCGGGGAGTGATGCGCCTTTTGGTGATCCCAATCCTTGGGCGGCCATAGCGGCGGCGGTCAGGCGGCCAAAGGGTTTTGAGGCTGAGGCTATCTCGCCTGAAATGGCTTTGGCAATTTACACCAAGCCCGCTGAAGATGCAGGCGCTGCGCCGCGTAGAATAGCTGTCGGTGAGCCTGCTGATTTATGCTTATTGGATACCACTTGGAGCGAGGCTCGTGAAAAGCTATCTGAGATTAAAGTCCAAGCCACATGGGTTGATAGTAAGCTAGTCTATAATCGCATCGACTAAGCCCCATTCAAGAGCGGTTTCTGCGCGTATCTTCTCCATACTAAGCGCCATGTAAGCGGTTTTTTGCCGCCCAATTCTTCGCGGTATGCTTGCCGTTCCGCCCGCGCCCGGGATGAGCCCATATTTCAATTCCGGGAGTTGGAACCACGCTTTAGATGACGCTGTGACTTTATCTCCGAAGGCTGCCATTTCCGCGCCTGCGCCAATCGCGGCTCCGTTGACATGAACTTTTAGCTTGCCAGCTAACAGCGCGAGCGGCCCTGCAGGTGCTCCAATGCTGCGCACCCAATGGGCGGTAGCGGGGTCTGAGACTTCGCCAAATTCTTCAATCGCCCCGCCTATCGAAAAGCTTGCGCCATTTGCCGTCAGCTCGATTTCGGTAATGTCACTATCCGCGAGCGCCAATTCAAGGGCGAGACAGAGTTCAACTCGCATGTCTGTGCCAATCGCATTGCGGGTGTCAGGTCGATTGAGTGCAATAGAGAGCTTGCTGCCCTCAACTTCACTCAAAATATTTGCTTGATCGGCTTTGGGAAGCTCGCCGCCTTCATAGCTTGAGAGCCAATGTAAAAATCCCGGACCTTTTTGCACTGTGGCATAGGCGAAGCTTTCAGCCATAACAGCCTCCGCTAAGGATAATTTTTCACTAATGCGCAAATGCTGCACCAAAATCATCGCGGCAATTTCATGCTCAACAATGTTTCTTGCTAGCAAGGGATGTTTGCGTTCATCCTCCAAAACAACATCACAGGCATGGGATAAAGGCCCTTCGCCGATACCAATGACAGGGCAGGGCAGGGTTTTTAACCAAGGTGCATAAGCGGCATCGCTTCCGTCCAGTTCGAGTGAGAGATAGGGGTGTTTAGACCCCGTCCCAAAATGCTCTTTTAACGGTCGGCGGCTTACCAAGCCGTCTAATTCATTATGTTTTAGCGGCTTTTTCATTGACTCATACCTTAACATAGATGATTATCCGAACAACGTTCGGAAAGTCAATTTATGAAAAATATTGCGGCGAAAACAGGGGAGAAACAGACGGCTTATGGTCGCCCGCGCCTGTTGACGCATGAAGAGATCTTGGAGGGTGCGGTTGAGCTTGGTCTTGAGGGCTTGACGATGAAGCGTTTGGCCACCCATTTGAATGTTGGAACGGCGACTCTCTATCAGTATTTTAACAGCCGTAAGACTTTGATGCGCGCGGCAGCGGTTTATTCGTTATCCGATGTGCCTTTGCCCGAAGATACGGGGCAGCACTGGTCGCGATTGGCTCGCGATTATGTCGATTCCATCCAATCGCTTCTCGCAGAAAACCCGAGCTTTATTCATAGCTATCAGCACACGGATTATGGGTTTGAAGTTCAGTTTCAACTGATAGAAAAATTCTTGCAATCTATGGTCTCGCGTAGCTTCTCGCCTGAAAAAGGCATGGAGCTTTTTAATGTTATCGGCATGGCCGCATTTGCTGGCGCGATCGAAATTACGCGGCAGCGCGAATTTGAATTCCAAGACGAGACTATGGAGGTTGTTGCCAAGCGTCAATTTGAACGGCTTGATGCGGAGGCTTTCCCGATGATGGCGCAAGCGCTCTCAACCTTTACCCAAACACCAGACGAGAAAATTGAATTGCTCCTAACAGCAACCTTCAAAAGCCTTGCCCGTGAACGCGGCGAAGATGAAAGCGAGATAGTCTGATATGGTCGCGCAATTAGATACCGATGTTGAGCCGAAGAAAATTCCAAAGGTAAAAGGTATTCCCTTCGTTGGAAGTACGATTGAGATGGGTAAAGACCCCGCCGCATTTTTTGCAAAATGTTACGAGGAATATGGCCCTGTTTATCAGGTCAATGTTTTTGGCCGAAAGCAAATTGTTATTGCGGGGGCTGAGGCGGCTAAATTTATGTCCACAAAAGCGGGTCGTGCGGGGCTGCGGTCTAAAGAGTTTTGGGATGATTTTGTGGACCATTTCGGGGCCTCAAAAACACTGACGCAAATAGACGGCGAAGACCATCGACGTATGCGCCAGATTATGCGTGCAGGCTTTTCACGTGAGGCAGCGGAGGGGCAGTACCATAAAATCGCACAATATATCGACGAGTCTATCGAGCGGGACTGGCCCTCGGGACAAAAGACGGGCGTGCTCGAAGCCTTCCAATATATGATTGTTCAGGTCATTGGAGAATTGATGAGCGGGGAAGCGCCGCTGGAATATGTCAAAGATATTCGGATTAATATTCTATTCTTGCTCAATGTCTTGGTGGCGCGGGTTAAGCCCAAGTTTTTCCTGCATAGCCCTAAATTTAAAAAAGCCAGCAAGCGCGTCGATGAATTAGGCGAGAAAACGGTTGCCCGTTTTATGAAGCATGCCGAAGAGGGCACGCTCCCTAAAAATCTTCTAGGCGACATTATGCGCGCTCATTTCGATGACCCTGAATTCGTGCAGAAACGCGACCTCGCCGTACTGCTGACGGGGCCTTATGTGGCGGGACTCGATACGGTCGCCAATACGGTTTCGGGTGCGGTTTATGGCATTTTGAAAACACCAGGTGTGCTTGAGAAAGTTCAAGCCGAAGCCGACGCGCTTTATGCCAAAGATATGGTGACATCCATGGATGTGCGCAATCTGGATTACATTCAGGGCTGCATTAAAGAGTCCATGCGTCTTTGGCCCGTCGCGGTTGGGCAGATGCGGACAACAACGCAAGAGATTGAATTTGAGGGATTTAAAATTCCAGCCGATGAAATGCTGATTATCGGGACGTCCGTTCCGCATTTTATGGATGAGTATTTCCCTAATCATAAGGCCTATGACCCCGAACGTTATAATGAAGAGCGCAAAGAGCATATGTGCCCGGGCGCTTATTCTCCATTTGGGCGCGGGGCGCATACATGTCTCGGTCAGAATCTCGCGGAGGTTTTAATGGGGATGTTAATCTCCCGCGTTTTCCACCGTTTGGATTTAGCGCTTGAGACCCCTGACTATGTGTTAAAAACAAAATCATTCCCAACACCCGGCCCCGCCATGAGTTTCAAGGTCAAGGTCGTCGGCGAACGCAATCCCGCAAAACCTTTAATACCAGAAGTCTTAGAAGAGTAGGAGAAAGCTATGAATGCTCCCGTAAATCCCGATCACATTCAAACCGGCGAAGAATTGGAGCGTTGTCCATTCCCCATTCCTTATGGCTGGTATTGTGTCCATTTTTCGCATGAGCTGAAACCTGGCGATATCAAGATAGAGAAAATGTTTGGCAAGGAATGGGTTCTCTTCCGCGGTGAAGATGGCTCAGTTGGGATGACAGATCCATTCTGTCCGCATCTGGGCGCGCATTTGGGTCATGGCGGTAAAGTTGTTGGTAATAATATCCAGTGTCCTTTCCACAATTGGGAATTTGACTCTGAAGGCTGGTGTAAGAAAATTCCTTATGGCAAAGTCATGCCAGGCGTGGCGCGCAAGCGGGCAGTTTTGCAGGCGCTGCCGACACTCGAGAAATATGGCGCGATTTGGGCGTGGTATCACCCGAAGGGCGAAGACCCAAAATGGGAGCTCCCGTCTCATCCAGAATTTGAAAATCCAGATGAACATGTGGAGACGAAATTCCATAGCTGGGATATCGGCACCTGTATTCAGGAGATGGGAGAAAATTCCGTCGATACGCCGCATCTGAAATTCCTTCACGGCGCACCGATTATCCCCTCTGTCACGGCCAAAGCGGATCGCCATATTTGGCATTACGATATTATGGAGGGCTACATTGTCGGCGAGAGCCACGGCCCTGGACTAGCGCCTAACCGTCACACCAAAGATGGTGTTTCCATGTTGATGTATGCAATGCCAGCACCCGTCGATGAGGAAATGTCGCGTGTGCGCATGATGTTTAAATGGAAGAAATATCCGAAGGGTTCCAAAGAAGAAGCGCTGGGGCAGCATCTCTATGAGCATTCTATAGGTGAGGCCGAGGGTGAAGACTCTGCGGGCTTTGAATCTGTTGACCTTATCGTTTGGGATAATAAAAAATATCGTCCCAAACCGCTACTCTGTGATGGCGATGGGCCTATCCTCGCATGGCGCAAATATTTCCGTCAATTCTATGTCGACTTAGATGAGAATGATCCTGCGGTGGCCATGTAATGGGTCGTTTAACGGGGAAAGTTTGTATCGTTACAGGCGCAGCGCGCGGTATGGGCGAAGCGACAGCGCGTCTCTTCGCTGCCGAGGGCGCGAAAGTCGCTTTGGGCGATGTCATGACAGAAGAGGGCGAAGCCGTTGCAAAGGATATTGGCGGGGACGCTTTTTTCCAAAAATTAGATGTTTCTGACGATTCTAATTGGGCGAGCTTCGTGGGCGCTGTCCGAGACAAGTTTGGCACCATTGACGCTTTGGTCAATAATGCCGGACTTGTACACTTTACGCCGATTGAGCATTTTAACCCCGCTGATGCGGATAAAATCTTGGGTGTGAATACGGTGGGGCCGATGCTGGGGGCGAAACATGTTGCGCCTGTTATGAAAGAGGCGGGCGGAGGCTCTATTGTCAATATTAGTTCCGTCGACGGCCTTCGCGGTTGTAACGGTTTAACGCTTTATACGGCGAGTAAATGGGCCTTACGCGGGCTGACGAAATCACTCGCTTATGAGCTTGGGACATCTGGTATTCGTGTCAATTCCGTTCATCCTGGCGGGGTGGATACGCCGATGGGTAATGCGAGAGGCTTGCCGCCAGATCAGCTGAACATGGCGTTCCGCAGAGTGCCCCTGCAGCGTATTGGTCAGCCAAGTGAAATTGCAAATGCGTCGCTCTTCCTCGCAAGTGACGAAGCGAGTTACATTACAGGCGCAGAGCTTGCCGTGGATGGCGGTTGGGGCGCGGGATACTTCCAGCCTGTTCTGCCAGGCGCGCCCGAAGGCTTGCCGCCATAATATAACCTGTCCTCCGGCATGACCGGGGGTCTCCCGCCATAAGTTCTCCAGTGAATTGAAGGAGGTCTCCATTCAAAAAGGGGAATAGAGTATGAAGAAATTTATCAAATTTCTGCTTAAGGCGATATTGGTTCTAGCCGTTTTGCTCGTGCTCATTCTTGCAGCCCTCAAATGGCGTATGGATCATGAGGTTGCTGCCGTTACCCCGCTCTCCATGAGCACGGAAGGCGTTGATTTAACACCGACCATTGATCCGAGTTTCACACCGCAAACCCTGCCGCCGACGGGTGAGCCGCAACATCCTTTTATGGCGGTCACAGATAGGAGCGCTATGCATTCAGGAAGTTGGGAGAGCGATACGCATCCCGCTAAAGCGGTCTCGTCTGCTGATGTCGAAATCCTGACCCGCCGGGCAGGCGGCGCTGCGGCGCGGCAATGCGCGACTTTTACCTTTATCAAAGCTGGGCATCCGCTCATCCTCTGTGGCGGCTTTACGAGTTTCCGTCTGCAATTGCTGGATAAAGACAGTCTCGAAATGCTCGCCATGTTTGACCTGCCCATGCGGCCCAGCACATTCGAAGCCATGGTTAAACGCGATACGGATATTATCTTCACCGATACGTCGGGCGGGGCCTATATGTATCTGGATAATGAAGACCGCGCCGTCCTCGCCGATGCCAAGCAGCGTATCCGCCGTATCAAAGCGGAACAATTAGACACTGGCGACTGGCAATTTCGCGAGACGGATAGCTGGGACATGATGGATTATGTGCCTAATGATTGCTATCATTGGAATAATCTGCGGCCCAAAGGTGAATGTGACGGCATCACGACCGTTATGCCGGATTATAATGGCCTGTTCTGGTGGGTGACGCGAAACGGACGGGTCGGCTCTCTGAATACTGAAACAGGCGAAGTTTTCGCGACTGATTTAAACGGCGAGGAAATTCAAAACTCTTTCGCGCTAGATGAAGATGGTGCCTATATCGTCTCCGACCACGCCATGTATCACATGAAACTGGTCGACGGCATGCCAACCCAGCAATGGCGCGTGCCTTATGATCGCGGCTCTGGCCGTAAAGTCGGCTCTATTAATCAAGGTAGCGGCACCTCGCCGAGCCTCTTCGGAGAGGACTATCTGACCTTCACCGATAATGCCGATGATTATATGAATATCTATGTCGCAAGGCGCGGGGATTTGGAGGAAGGTGAGAGTCGCGTTATTTGTAAAGTGCCAGTCTTTACCAAGGGCGCGAGCGTTACGGATAATTCCATGATTGCTTATGGCCGCTCCATCATTTTGGAAAATAATTCCGGCTATACCAATTCCATGATCCAGAAAGACTACTCAGTGGTTGAAGGCGGCGTTGTCCGCGTTGATGTGCGCGAAGATGAAAGCGGATGCGATACGGTTTGGAAAAACCCGCTTAAGGTTCCCTCCGTTGTGCCAAAACTCTCACTCGGAAATGGTATCGCTTATTTCTATAGCTTTGACCTTTTAGAGAATGGCGACCGCCTCTGGTCACTCGTGGGGCTTGATTTTGAGACAGGCAAAGAAGTCGTCCGCATCCCAACGGGCACGGGCGAAGCCTTTAATAATAATTGGGCCAGCATCGCCATTGCGCCGAATGGGGACACATGGGTCGGGACTCGTGAGGGTGTTTTGAAGGTGCAGGAAAAATGAGTTTTGGACCGATAACGCAGCTGGGCTATCTCACCGATGATTTATATAAAACAGCTACGCTTTGGGCCGAGGTCATGGGCATTGGGCCTTTCACAAAAATGGCAGGCGTAACCATGCCTGCGGTAATGGACGGCGAAGCGGTTGAAATTAAAATTGACGTCGCGTTAGCCTATCAAGGGGATGTTCAAATCGAAATCATCCAGCCCCTTTGCGATAGCTCGTCGCCTTACCTTGAAAATAAACGCGCAGGGATTTGGGGTGCACACCACACACAATTCACTGTCGATGATTTAGATGCAGCCATAGCCAAATGCGAAGCCTCCGGCATGACAATGGTCTGTGAAATCACCTCGGGAGGCGGGCGCTATATTTACATGCATGGCGAGGCAGGCTGGATTGAGCTTACCGTGCCTAATCCTGGCCTCGCAATGTTTTATGATATGATAAAAAAGAGCTGCACCGAATGGGACGGCAATACTGTTTGGAATGTGATGGGTTAGATTAAGAACGGAGGGTGCGATGACGCGCGATGAAAAGATAGATGCCATGCTGGATAAGCATGAAATCACTGAATTGCTCTATGCTTATTGCAATGCAGCGGATCGTCATGACCACGTTAAGATGCGCAGCCTTTATCATGAGGACGCTTTCGATGATCACGGCTCATTTTTCAAAGGCCCCGCCATGGAGTTCATCGATATGCTTCCTGAGATTCAGGCGCCTATGGAAATTCTGCATCATAATATCACCAGCATAAATATTGCGCTGAACGGCGATAAAGCCGAGGGTGAAGTTTATATGATTGCCTTCCACCGCTTCAAAACCGAGGAGGCCGAATCCGTGGATCTGCTAGTTGGGGGACGTTATTTTGATAATTACGAAAAACGCAATGGTACTTGGCGATTCAGCCTTCGCGCCGCTGGCGCAGATTGGGCCTATTATAACGCGCCCTCACAAACTGCGATGGACCATCCGATAATAGCCGCGACACACATCGCCACGCCCGGGCCAAATGATCCCTCTTATCAATTTTATGAAATGATGAAGTTCGGACAGAGGTTTAAGTGATGTCATTTGAGGATGTAGAGTCTATCAAGCGGGTGAAATATAATTATTGCAACGGAATTGACCGGTGTGATTTGGGCTTGCTCCACTCCATTCTGACCGAAGATGTGGAGATTGATTATGTTGGCGGCACTTATCGCTATAAAGTGAGCGGGCGAGACAATTTCCTCGCCGCTGTAAAGGGCCCATTCAATCCGGAATTTGTCAGCTGTCATAGCGTGCACATGCCGTTTATCGATTTGACAGGCCCAAGTCGAGCTACGGGGCGTTGGCGCTTGCTCGATTATGCTATGAATTTAGCCGAGGAAAATTTAGTCACAATAGGCGCTGCAGAATATCAAGATGTCTATGAGAAAGGCGAGGACGGGCTATGGCGGATTAAATCTTCTGGTTATGAACGGATTTACGAGCGCGTCTTTAACGAGCCCGAACCCGCCCTTACGCATTTCTTTCTAGGGGGCGTTCATACGGATAAAACAACGGACTTTGCCGACGCAAAGCCTTTTGGCGATGACTAAATAAACGCGCTTTACTCAGCCGCCTCTACCCAAGGGTCGCGTTTCGTCCCTTTTGTCACCCAATGGCCATTGGCTTTGGCTTGATAATCGTTAGCATCTTTGCGCGGATTATAAAACTGCTTATACCAAAGGCGGGCTTTGCCGAAGGGGCCGTCGCCGACGACTTGCATGATGGACAGGCACGGGGCTTTATTAGCCCAGACATCAAAGTCTTGGAGGAGCGCCATTTTCGAGCCTTCTTGGAAAGCGGGCACGGCGGCTTTGTCATCGTCATTCATGGGGAAGTTGGGCGGCTCGACCATCAGGCCGTGCCACGCGCGCACGCTGCCATCTTCGATCGGGGTATGGCAAATCATCATGAGGGAATTATAATAGCCGTTCATGCGAGAGAGCAGCAGGCCCGGCCCTGTATACCACGTATCATTGGTCATGATTTCGTCTGACAATGTCCGGTGCCCTGCGGCAAGCACCTGGCGAATGACATGGCCTTTGGTTTCACTTTCAAAAAGCTCCATATCGGTTGAGCCGTGAATGGGGCCGAGATGGGCTTTATCAGTGATGTTGTCGATGATTTCCTGCGGATGACAGTCGAGCGTACCGAGATGATCAACCTTCCAATTCACCCATTTCGGGTCCTCCCATTCGGGCAGCGCATGAGGCTGAAACTCTGGTTCGCCTTCTTCTTCGTCATGCCACATCAGGATAAGCCCGCCCCATTCTTGAACAGGGTAGCTGCGGATTTTTGCCGCCTTTGGGATAGGCGCAGGCGAATAAGGAATTTCATTACACATGCCGTCAGGGCCAAATTTCCACGCATGGTATGGGCAGCGAATATCATCGCCCTCGACCTGCTTTCCGTCCATGACGATGTATGAGCTTTCATTCTTGGCCAGATGGGTTTTCATATGCGGGCAATAGGCATCCATGACGACAACACGTCCGCTCTCGCCGCGATACATAATCAGGTCACGCCCGAAATAGCGCAGCGGGATGGGTTTATTTGTGGCGTCTTTAGCTTCGCCAACCATGAACCATCCGCGCGGGAATGTGAATTCGCCTATGCCATATTCTGCTGTGGTTGCCATCATAGTCTCCGTCTTGTCTCTTTATATCACGCGGCTGAGGCGCGCACAGTATTTAATTCAGGGTCGTGGCCGCGATGTCCGCCCTCTTCGACACAGGCTGTTCCGCTAGGCGTATACATTAATGTCACGCATTGATTACAGGCCGTGCAGCCCGAATTGCGGATACTGCCAGCTTGTAGCGCATTGATAAGGTTAGGGTCAAAGATGAGCGCCCGTCCCAAACCGAGCGCATCAAAGCCCTCGCTCATGACCTTATTCACATTATCCATCGACTGTGCCCCGCCCAGATAGCAGAGCGGCATATCCACTGCTGCGCGAATTTGTTGAGCGGGGTCCATGGAATAAAGCTGCTTGAATTCTTTATCGGGCTCTTTGCTTTTCGGTTGCATCATCATGCCGACGCGGACGATAAAGCTCTTCGGCTTCACCGATGACTTGGGAAGGGGGTTGCCGAACATCGTGTCGATGGACTCGACGTTCAGGCCATTAGAGAGCTGCGCCATATGCGCGCCCGTGCTCTGTAGAATTTTTGCAATCTCTATGCCTTCCGTCACCGTGTTGCCGCCCTCTTTGCCATCGGTCTGGCTATATTTCACCGTCACAGCCATATCTTTGCCGACCGCGCCGAGTACTTTGGAGAGGACTTCGGCAGGGAACTTCATGCGGTTTTGAATCGTCCCGCCATATTCATCTTTGCGCGTATTATAAAATGGCGTGATAAATTGCGCGAGCAAATAGCCATGGCCCATATGAATTTCGACGGCGTCAAAGCCTGCTTCTTTGGCGTTCAGAGCCGCTTGAACAAATTCATCAGCGATAGCGTCCATGTGACTGCGATCCATTTTCGCCTTGAGGTAACGCCCCGTCATCACCCCGAACTTATTAAATCCGCCATTGGCCGAAATCGGTTTCATGGAAGAGAAATCTTTGGGCAGGAATGTGAACGCCCCTGCATGGGTAATTTGCGCTTGGGCCGCTGCGCCATGTTTGTGCACTCCGTCTGTCAGCGCTTTAAAATCCCCCACGGTCTCAGCCGAAAGATGGGCTTGATCGACGAAAGTCTGTCCGTCTTTGGACGTTGCGCAATAAGCTACAGTCGTCATCGCTGCACCGCCCTCGGCCACACGCTCATGAAAGGCCGCGAGACCTTTGGAAATGATGCCGCCTTTGCACATGCCTTCATTGGTCGCCGCCTTGATGAAACGGTTACGCAGTTTCAACGGGCCGAGGGTTAGCGGTGTAAAGGCTTTTGAAGCGTTAGATATCATAAGGCCTACATAAATCTGACTGCGAAAAAAATCACGCTAAAAATGATGAAAATTGGTGTATTGTCTGCTATTTTACTCTAATTGCGTAGTTACAAGCGTAGAAAATTACGCATTGGGGGATTTTAAGCTGTCTACGTCCGATAAAACTGATCCGATTCCAAATAGCCGCCGTTATGCGTGGTTTGTGCTCCTTATGTTGGTGCTGCTCTATTTTATCAATTATGCAGACCGCACCCTGGCCAATGCACTGCTTGAGAAGATTAAAGAAACCTATCAAGTCTCCGATACCTATATGGGCTTTGTCATTGGGCCCGCTTTTGCTTTTGTTTATTGCCTCGCCGCCATCCCGATTGCCCGCTTTGCGGATAGGACGAACCGTGTGCGTATCATTACGGCAGGCGCGGTGGTTTGGAGCCTTTTTACGATGATGTCGGGCCTCTCAAAAACGCCTGAGATGTTTGCGATTTCTCGCTTTGGCGTCGGCATAGGGGAGGCGGCCTTTCTCGCGCCCGCCTATTCACTGCTGTCTGATTATTTCCCGCCAAAGCGCCGCGCTTTCGCTTTTGCGATTATGAACCTTGGGGTCTATTTTGGCGGGGCCTTTGGCAATATTGGCGGCACAGCATTGGCCGCGACTTATGATTGGCAGACGACTTTTTTATGGTTAGGCGGGCCAGGAATTTTACTCGCGGCTTTGACGGTACTTTTTGTTAAAGAGCCACAGCGAGGACGACTCGATGCAGGAGAAAACACCGCGAGAATTCAAGCCAGCTTTAAAAGTGTTTATGCAGCCTTGATGGGGACACCTGCATTTAAATATCTGACTATCGCAGCTTTTTTGGGCGGGTTTTCGACCATAGCGTTCGGCAGTTGGGCGATTGCCATGTTCGAACGCATTTTCGATATTTCTAATCAATCGGCGGGGGCGCGTTATGGTACTGCGGCGCTTTTAGCAGGCATGGCAGGGGTTCTGCTCATGGGCTTTTTATGTGATTTGTTATCAAAGACATATGCCCGAGCGCCTTATATACTATCCTCATTCGGGCTTTTGGGATTTAGTCTCATAGCTATCGGTATGTGCTTTTCCAAAGATGTCGGCCTCGCGACGGCACTTGTTTACCCCGCTAGTATCTTAGGTGCAGGCTGGGTCGTGGCCGTTCAGGCGGCGCTGCAAGATTTGCTGCCCGCGGAACTGCGCGCGACAGCGACCTCCATCTGGGCCTTTGCGCTTACTTTTGCAGGATTGGTTTTAGGAGTTCTTGTCGTCGGCTGGGCGAATGATTATTTCAGCGTCCAATACGGCACAGATGCCATTCGTTACTCCATGGCGTTAACACTGCTCGGAGGTATACCCGCCGCTTGGTATATTTACCGCGCGGGGAAAACCGCCGACGTGGATAGCCAAACTTTGGCCGCAGCGAAGCTCTAAAAATCGAGCCCAAGCGTCACGCCATAAGTTGCGGGCGCGCCAAAAAACCATTTGTAATGCCGCCAAAGCCAGGGCCAAAATCAATGAAATTGGTGAGGTATTCTTTGTCTGTAATGTTCTTACCCCAGACGGCAAGCTCGACATTTTGCCCCGCAATCGGAATGTCAGACCACGCCAGGCGTGCATCAATGACTGTGCGGGCCGGGACTTCGGACGTAAAAGCATTTTGCGGCACGGTCGGGGTTAGAGAATAGGGATAGGTGAAATAGCGGTCGCTATAATATGCATCCGCTGACAGGGTTACTACGCCCCAGTCGCCGCTAAACAGGCCCCAATCAATTCCCGCAGAGGCTGTATTGCGCGGGGCCTGCGGCAAGGCGCGATCATCCGCAACATCAACGCCAAGCTCAATAAACTCTGTATATTTAGAGCTGAGATAGCCATAATTTCCGCGCAGTAGAAAATTATCAGAGAGGTGAAACAAGCCTTCCAATTCAAAGCCATTTATATCGGCCCCGCCTGCATTGCGAATGTCAGACGCCGCCGCGCCCTCGGCGGTAAAGATAGAGAGCTGCATATCTTTATGGGTATTAAAGAAGGCCGACATATTAACTTGGAAACGGTTGTCAAAGAAGCGTGTTTTTGCCCCAAACTCAAAGGAGTCCACCGTCTCGGCTTCATAGGGGCGGAGCGTTTCGGCGACCGAGCCAGCCTCACCGTTAAAGCCGCCGCTTTTAAAGCCTTTAGCATATTTAGTGTAGAGATTGATGTTCTCCGTTGCCGCAAAATTCACTGTCACTTGTGGAGATAAATTATCGAATTTAGTCTTGCCTGTCGTGCCCTCAGGAACAAATGGCGTGTTGGGCGGCAAGCCGTCAAAGGCCACCGCAATATTGGCGCGGTCAATTGTTTTCTCTTCCTCGGTATAACGTAATCCACCTGAGACACTCAATTGATCTGTCAGGGCGAAATCAAGTTGTCCAAAGACCGCAATCGCATCCGTTTCAAAACCATAGCGGCTATCAAAGATGCTCGCCCCGCCGAAGAAATTTTGCGGGTTATTGGTAAAGCCGTCATCTTGGAAATAATAGGCGCCAAGCACATAATCTAGGCGGCCTGAGTTGCCGATAAGCTGTAGCTCTTGGCTAAAGCTATCGTAATCAGACAGGCGCTGTGAACGGGCCAGCGGTAAGGGCGAACCGTCCAAATCACGGCTGTCTTCCCATGTGAGTTTGCGCAAAGCCGTGATGGATTTAAGCTCGCCGATTTCGGTTTGCAGGGCCGCGGTTAAAGTGTGTCCCTGAACCCTGCTGCGCTCAAAGACTTCGGGCGCATCTGTTGTGCCCGTAAATTGGCGGTCAGGATTAGTGTAAAGGTCCAGCGGGAAGCCAAAAAACTGTCCAGGCGCACCCGGAAAACCGATATATGCGGGAGAGCTAGGGTCAAAGATATTGCCGTCATAAACACCGACGACCTGCGAGAGTTCCGGGTTTTGATCGGCTTCACTAAAGTCAAATGTGTAATCTAATGTCAGGTTTTCTGTCGGGTCTGCGCTGAGGGCTATTAAAGAGCTTTTTTTGTCCAGATTGGCAAATTCTGAGACTGTTGACGTTGGGCTGGCGGCGACCACGCCGGGGAAGGGATTATCGACGCCCTCGACAAAACCGTCACGTTTCTCAATCAATCCCGAGACTTTCGTGCGCACAGGCCCGACTTGTCCAAAATTCACTGAGGCTTTGGCGAGGCGGGAATTATAATTACCAAAGCCGACTTTCGCGCTGCCGCCAAAGTCTTCTGTTGGTTTCGCTGTGATGACATTGACCGCACCTGCCAGAGTATTACGGCCGTAAAGTGTGCCTTGCGGGCCGCGTAATACTTCGACGCGTTCAATATCGGCAACATCAAATATCGGCAACATCAAATATCGCGCCTTGGGTTTTGCCTATATAAGAACCGTTCAGGTAAATCCCGGCGGTGGGTTCCCAAGTCAAAGCCGGGTTGATGGTGACGCCGCCGCGAATGGAGATTTGCGCCGCCGTGGTATTATTCGGCGCGTTCTCAATCTTAAGGTTTGGCGCGAGGCTTGAGAGTGACTTGATGGAGGTGATATTGCGGCTGTCGATGTAATCCGCATCAATGGCCGTAACCGCAATTGGAACGTCCTGAATGCTTTGTTCGCGTTTTTGAGCGGTGACGACGATTTCATCTAATTGCGCAGAGGCGGCAGAACTCAGCATAAGGGTAAGGGCGAGAGCCGAAGCTCCTGTCAAAGTTTTATGCGTCATGTCAGTCTCCTGTGGTTAATTAAAAGCAGTAACTCCCGCCATTAGCGACAAGGACAGAACCCGTCACAAAGGAGGCATCCTCCGAGAGTAGATAAGCCACCGCGCCCGCGACTTCGCTGGGGTCGGCCATGCGGCCTAACGGGACGGATTGTTCCATGGAGGTAATCCATTCTTGCGGCAGGCCGTTCATGATGGGCGTGTTGGTTGGGCCAGGCGCAACCGCATTGACACGTATGCCGCGCGGGGCGAGTTCACGGGCGAGCTGACGGGTGAGACCAATGAGCGCCGATTTTGACGTCACATAATGCGGAGAGCCTTCGCCGGATTGCGCGGAGGTTGAGCTGATATTGACGATTGACCCAGCATTGCCGTCTTCGGCCATAATGCGCACTGCTTCGCGGCAGACATAAAATGCGCCGTTCAGGTTCACGGCCATAACACCCGCCCAGCCCTCATCTTCCATATGGATAAGGTGGTCGACAAAAGTGTCAGATGAGCCATTATCTGCGAGTTCTTCATTGCGCCGGTTCATCGCGCCGTAAAATTTGTCAGAGCCGTCACCTTTGGCTTGGCCGATGCCTGCGCAATTTACGGCGAAGTCTAGGCGGCCAAATTCTTCGCGGGCTTTGCGGATGGCTTTGATAACATCTGCGCTTTTTCCGACATTGCAGGCGAGAGCGAGGTGGTCACCGTCCAATGCGCCGACGACTTTTTGTGCGTTTTCAGTATTTAAATCCAGCGCGGCGACTCGTGCTCCTTCAGCCGCTAATTTTTCAACGATAGCCGCGCCGATACCTTGTCCTGCCCCCGTCACGACAGCTGTTTTTTCTGCGAGTCTCATAACTGGCTCCTATGAAGGGACGTAAAGTTCATTGGCTTTGCCGCCATCGACGGGAATGCTAGCGCCCGTCACGTATGAGGCGGCATCTGAAGCGAGGAAAAGCACCACATTGGCAACTTCCTCGGGTGTGCCGATACGGCCCATGGGATTGGCGTTCGCAATAGCCGCGCCCGTATCGGGGTCATGATCGAACCAAGCCTTTGTGGCGGGTGTCATGATCGGGCCGGGCGTGACGGCATTGACGCGAATACCTTGGCGTGCGCCTTCCATGGCGGCATTACGGGTGAAGTGGGTGAGGGCCGCTTTGGACGCGCCATAGCCTGACATGCCCTGCATCGCGCGGTCGCCATTGACGGAGCTAATATTGATAATGCTGCCACCCTTATCGCCCATGGCCGCCATGGCGGCTTGAGTGCCGAGGTAAGGCGCATCCATATTGACGCGGAAGTTCTGCTGGAATGCGTCTAAGTCAGTCTCGGCAATCATCCCCATCCCAACATGGGCGGCATTATTGACGAGGATGTCGAGGCCTTTATCTTTGGCAACCTCGCTTATCATATTGGCGTAGGCTTGTGCATCCGACACATCCAGAGCCTTGCCCTCGCAATTGCCGCCAATGACCTTCACGGCCGCATCGATTTTGTCTTGATTGCGGGCGCAAATTACAACATGTGCACCTTCATCTGCAAGTGTCCGTGCAATGGCGAGGCCAATGCCGTCACTTCCACCGCTGACAATGGCTGTCTTGCCTGATAAGTGTCCCATGTTCTTTCCCTATTTTTATTATGGTTTAAATTAAAATGCGTAGAAAATAAACTTAAAAAATACGCAAAATAGCCAATAGGCTCTGTTGATAATCAATAATGCGTAATATATGGTCTCTTGAATAACGAATAGGGACTCAACTTTGACAGCTTCAGACCCCATCACAGACGGCCTTATGGCTCCGGGTGCCCCTTTCGAGGTTGTGCCCAAGGGCGGGATACGCGTTTTTAAGCATGCTCCTGAAAATATGAGCGCCGTTTTTGACCGCGCCCGCCAATTTGGGAAGGCTGATTTTATCGTCTCAGGCGATCGGCGTCTGAGTTTCGATGATGTTTTTCAGGCTGCAGACGGATTAAGCGCTTGGCTTTTAAAGTATTTTGGTTTGGCGCGTGGTCAGCCTGTCGCAATCTGCATGAAAAATAGCCCTGAATGGATGATGGCCTTTATTGCGGTTATCAATGCTGGCGGTGTTGCTGTCCTTATCAATAGCCGCGGCACGGGCGAGACAATGGCGCGAGCGATTGTTGATAGTGAGTGCGTTTTGGTCATTGGCGATGAGGCACGTCTCTCTCGCCTCAAAGAGGAAGGCTATGATGGCAAAACACTTTCGGCCTCAGAGTTCCCAAAGCCGATAACAGACTTTTCGCCTGTTTATGCCAAGAGTGATGACCTTGCCGCGATGTTTTTTACGTCGGGTACAACAGGCGTCGCCAAGGCCGCCGCCATTACGCATGGCGCGCTGATTACGGGTATGATGAATACGCAAATGGCGATGGCGGCTGTGTTTCAGAAAATGGCGGCTGCGTATAATATAGATATCGCAACCCTGCGCTCGCAAATGCCGCAAAGCTGTTCACTCTTAGTCTTCCCGCTCTTCCATACGAGTGGCTGTAGTGCGGTTTTCATGACCGCGCTGACCACAGGCGGGAAGCTTGTATTGATGAACCGCTGGAGTGCTGATGATGCTTTGGCCCTGATAGAGCGGGAAAAGATAACGAGTTTTGGAGGCGTGCCGACCATGCATTGGGATTTGCTGCGCTCTCCTAAATTTGGTGAATTTGATTTATCATCGCTTATGTCTGTGTCCTGCGGTGGGCAGGCCTTGCCGCTCAATCTGCTCGCTAAAATCCGCGAGGCGTTCCCGCGCGCTTTCATTGGGGCAGGTTATGGAATGACTGAAACTTGCGGAGCGATTAGCCAAGCCAATGGCGAAGCATTTCTCGCGAACCCCTCCGCATCGGGACAAGTCCTACCTATGGTGGAGGTGCAAATTACGAGCGACGACGGGCAGGCTGTACCAATTGGCGAAGTCGGCGAAATTTGGGCCAAAGGCGCGACGCTGATGCAGGGCTATTATGGCCGCCCAGAGGAGACTGCCGCGTCTATGTCAGGCGATTGGTTTAAGACGGGTGACATTGGTCGGCTCGATGAAAATGGCTATATCTATATTGTCGACCGCAAAACCGATATGGTGATTTCGGGCGGCGAAAATATTTACTGCGCTGAGGTCGAGCAGGTTCTGGGGCGTCATCCCAGTATCCTTGCGATTGGCACATTTGGCATTGCTGATGTCAGGCTCGGAGAGCGCCTTGTGGCCTGTGCATGGGTGAAAGAGGGGGTTAGTTCTGACGATATCCTAGCTTTTGCGAAAGATAATCTCGCAGCCTATAAAGTCCCGACGGATATCACCGTTCAATCCGATCCCTTTGAGCTTAACGCGCTGGGTAAAATTGAAAAACACAAAATGCGTACGGCTTATCTCGCCCGCAAAGAGAAAGAGCAGGCTGTTTAATGGGCTATCCCAAAGATATCAAAATCATCGATACGATGCTGGGTATTCCAACTCATGCTGACCGTTCGGAATGGTATGCGAGTTTCCGTCCCTTGCTTAATGATCAGCAAAGCCGCGATATGTTTAAAATGCCTGCGCAATATATGTTTAAAGACATCCCCGAAGCCTCAGCCGATGCGACGGACTTTGTCGGCTGGACGGTGGAGCAATTAGATAATCATAATATTGAGCGAGCGATGGTTGGCTTCAATGAAGATGACACCTCGCGTCAGGCTGCCAAAGATTACCCTGACCGGTTCTTTTTTGATGTGCCCTGCAATCCGAATGAGGGCATGAATGAGGTGCGGCGGCTGAAACGCCTTCACAAGGAATATCGCATAAAGTCAGCCTCCGTTTTTCCTGCAGGGACTTGCCCTCAAGTCGCAATAAATGATGCACGAATGTATCCGCTATATGCAGCTTGTGTAGAGCTTGATATCCCGATTGTTTTAAATGTTGGTGTTCCAGGGCCGCGCATTCCGATGCACACGCAAAAAGTTGAGCATTTGGATGAGGTCTGTTGGTTCTTACCTGAACTGAAAGTGGTCATGCGTCATGGGGCAGAGCCGTGGGAAGATTTGGCCGTGAAGTTGATGATTAAATATCCCAATCTCTATTATTCCACCTCGGCCTTTGCGCCGAAACATTATCCTAAAGCCATCATTGATTATGCCAATACGCGCGGGGCGGATAAGATTATCTATGCAGGCTATTTCCCGATGGGGCTAAGTCTTGACCGTATTTTCAAAGATATGGAAAATGTCCCGCTTAAGGATGATGTCTGGCCAAAATTCCTACGCGAAAATGCTATGAAAGTTTTTAAATTAGGAGAACAAAAATGACCTCCAACACTACAGCCCATGTCGCGGTATGGGAACAACTCAAAGGTCTTAAAGGCGATGAGTTGACGGCTTGGCGGATGAACCCCGTTGAAAACCGCGCAACCGTCAAAGATCGGAACCTGGATGCCCTGCCGCTGCCCTTTGGCTGGTTTATGGTCGCCTATTCTGATGAGCTTGAAATTGGTGAGGTAAAGCCGCTCTATTACTTCGGCAAAGACCTCGTGCTCTGGCGCGGCCAAGATGGTTCGGCCCGTGTTGTCGATGCTTATTGCAAACATCTTGGCGCGCATATGGGCTATGGCGGACGCGTCAAAGGTAATTCGCTGGAATGCCCCTTTCATGCGTGGGAATATAATGGAGAGGGCGCCGTCGTTGCTGTGCCTTATGCTAAGAAAATTCCGCCCTCTGCGGCCCGCCCATGCGAAGCGCAGTGGCGCGTTGTTGAGAGCAATAAACAAATTCTCGTCTGGTATCATCCCCATAACGAAGCGCCAAAATGGGAGCCTGAGAGCTTTGATCAAGTCCATGACCCAGATTGGACGGACTATCAAAAATATGAATGGATTGTGCATGGCCCCGTTCAGAACATGGCAGAGAACGGTGTCGATGCTGCGCATTTTAAATATGTTCACGGCACAGGTAGTTTCCCTGATTATGACTTTGAATTTGATGGGCATAAGCGCTCAGCTAGTGTCGAAGCCAAAATGCCGACGCCCAAAGGTGTCGTTGATGGCATGATTGCTTATGGCACTGTTGGCTCGGGGCAAAGCTGGACAAAGTTTAGCGGTATTTCAGAAACACTTATGATTGCGGGCATCACGCCGATTGACCAAGAACGCACCCATATTCGATTTGCCTTCACACAGCCTCGGTCTGAAGCCGAAGGGCCCATGGCGAACCTCGCCAAAGCCATGCGACGCGAAATTTGTAAGCAGCTCGACCAGGATAAAGTTGTCTGGGACCGCCAGAAATATATGCCTAAACCGAGTATTTGCGATGGCGACGGACCTATATTGCCGTTTCGTAAATTCTTCGCACAATTTTATGCTGAGTGGGGTGATGATGCAAAGAAAATCACCAAGTTAAAAATTGATAAAAAGGCAGGTTAATTGGCTGACATCGAGATAGCGCAAGACGGGCCGATAACCCGTATTTTGCTAAATCGCCCCGCGCAGATGAATTCCATCACGACGGAGATGCATAACCGCTTGGCAGAGGTCTTCGACGCTTTCGCCGTAGATAATACACAGCGTATTGCCGTGATTTCAGGGGCGGGGGAGAAAGCCTTTTGCGCAGGCAGCGACTTAAAAGACGGCATCGGTAAACATTACCCACGCGCAGGCTATGCAGGGCTGATTGAACGCTTTGACTTGGCCAAGCCTGTCATCGCTGCTGTTGATGGCTATGCGCTGGGCGGTGGTTTTGAATTGGCGCTTGCCTGCGATTTGATTATCGCTTCTGACCGCGCAAGCTTTTCTCTGCCTGAACCTTTGGTGGGAGCGGTGGCGCTTGGCGGGGGATTACATCGCCTGCCGCGCCAGATTGGTATGAAGCAAGCCATGGGCCTTATCCTGACGTCGCGCCGCGTGAGCGCCGAAGACGGATATCGCATGGGCTTTGTGAATGAAGTTGTGCCTGCCGATAAGCTTGAGGAAGCCGTTAGGGGCTATTGCACAGATATACTCAAAGGCGCACCCATTGCGATTGAGGCGTCAAAAATGACCGTGCAGCGTAGCCTTGGGGAAGAGAGCCTTGAAGATGCTATGAAAAAGCAGGAAGATTATCTGGAGTTTTCAAAATGGCGAAATAGCGAAGATGCGATAGAAGGAATCAATGCTTTCGCCGAAAAAAGAGAGCCCAATTGGACAGGCACATAAACAAGCAGGAGAGTAAGGGGAAGATCATGTTGAAACAATTATGTTTAGGAAGTGCCGCTTTAAGCGTCATAGCGTTGGCGGGGTGTGGAGAGAAACCACCCGCTCCAAAGCAAGAGGTGAAAGTTGTTAAAGTCGATCCCGCAACGATTGAACGCACAGAAACGAAGAACGCTTATTTTGGCGACCTTCACGTCCATACCAAAAACTCCTTTGATGCTTTCATTACGGGCACTCGCACGACAGCGGATGATGCTTATCGTTTCGCCAAGGGTGCGACGATTGATAATGGTGCGGGCACGGATATTACCATATCTGGCCCGCCGCTTGATTTTTACGGCGTGACCGATCACGGCGAGTACATGGGCGTTGTTGCGGCGATGCGAGATAGAGATAACCCGATTTCCAAATCAGAAACGGCCAAGTCCATCTTTGGCATTTTTGGCGGCGGGCGTGAGGCAAGGATGCAGGCTTTTATGAAAGTCGGCACAACCATTGTCACAGGCGAACCCCTCGAAGATATCTATGACCGCGCCTTTATCGACAGCGCTTGGGCCGTAAATGTCGCCGCCGCAGAGAAGCATAATCTGCCGGGTGTCTTTACAACTTTCGCGGCCTATGAATATACCAATATGAATATTATCGGCGAGATTGACGATAATCTTGGTGCGCTCAATCTGCACCGCAATGTTGTCTTCAAAGACAAAGCGCCCACTCGGCTTTTTACAACGCTGGACTCCACTAATCCCGAAAATCTGTGGGAGTGGATGAATGGACAGCGCGCCAAGGGCATTGATGTGCTCGCGATACCGCATAATTCTAATGCCTCAAATGGGCAGATGTTTGCGATGACGACGACTGATGGCTCGCCTCTCACCAAAGCCTATGTCGAGAACCGTTTACTTAATGAACCGATTGTTGAAATGACACAGGTCAAGGGGACGTCAGAAACGCATCCGCTCCTTTCGCCTGAAGATGAATTCGCTGATCATGAACTCTACGAAATTCTCGTCGGTATGCCAGTTGAAGCTAAAAAAGTTCCGGGCAGTTTTGTGCGGCAATCTTTGGCCCGCGGTATTGGGCTGGAAGCAGAGATCGGCGCGAACCCTTATGCTTTCGGGTTTATTGGATCCACGGATGCGCATGTCAGCTCATCCTCTTTGTCAGAGGAACATTTCTTTGGAAAATTCTCTCATGATACGGAATTGAGTAATCGCCGCTCCATCCCGCCAAATGGAGCCAAGAGTTGGGAAGATGCAAAAGCCCAAGAGGGTGATTTGGATATTATCTCTACCGCGCAATATGGGGCGTCGGGTCTGGCGGGTGTCTGGGCGAGGGCCAATACGCGTGAGGATATTTTTGACGCTATGGCGGCCAAAGAAACCTTCGCAACATCAGGCCCGCGCCTCAAGATGCGTTTCTTTGCGGGGGATTATGCGGATGATATTTTGTCCTCCATTGACATGCTGGAGCAAGCCTATGCCAATGGCAGTCCCATGGGCGGTAATATTGAGGGCAGCGCCACATCACCTGACTTCATCGCTTGGGCCATCAAAGACCCTGAAGGCTATCCCTTACAGCGCATCCAAGTTGTCAAAGTCTGGTCCGAGAGCGGAAACAATATGGAACGGATTTATGATGTCGCTTGTGCGGGCGGGGCAGCGCCAGATGCCGCGACACGCCGCTGTCCTAATAATGGCGCGGCGGTTGAATTGACGACGTGCGAAACCAATGACGAGACGGGCAGCGGTGAGTTAAAAGCGCTTTGGAATGATCCTGACTACATTGCGGGGCAGAAGACGGCTTATTACCTTCGCGTACTTGAAAACCCCAAATGCCGCTGGAGTACATGGGATGCGGTCAGGAACGGCACGCCGCCTAATCCTGACATGCACGCGACCCTACAGGACCGTGCTTGGAGTTCGGCTGTCTGGGTGCAATAATTTCGCTATATGGTTGCGGCAGTGAACGATTCAAATTACGGCATTGCTATAAATGTAAAGGATAGACATGGCTGAAAGTAGTTTCCAGTTTAGTGATTTGGATAATTCTATTATCGCTATCCTGAAAAAAGATGGTCGCACGAGCAATCAGAAGATCGCTGATGAGCTTGGCGTGACTACCTCTATGATTGCGACCCGCATTCGCCGCATGGAGCAAGCCAAAGCGATGAAAGTTGTCGCGGTGTCTGACTTTGCAGCCTTTGACTATAATGTACTCTTGCCGATTGGCGTCGATGTGAAAGGCCGCCGTGCCAATGATGTCGCCGCTGATATTGCAAAACTTGAGGAGGTCGCCTCAGTGCAGCTCGTCACTGGAAAGCATGATATTGAAATCCTTGTGACCCTTTCAAGCATGGATAAGATGTCTGAATTTCTGCTGAGTAAGCTGTCCCAAATCAAAGGGGTACGCAGCCTCGATCCTAGCTTTGCTGTTGATATCATTAAATATGATTTTGATGTGGCCCCGATTTAGGAGCTGTTGATGCGTGATTATAAAATAGATGAATTAGACCAGCAGATTATTCAGCTTTTATCTGATGATGCGCGGCTGTCGAACCGAAAAATCGCGTCTCAACTTGGTTTTACCGAGGGCACGATACGTTCTCGCGTAAAACGTCTGGAAGACGAAAATTATATCCGCTTTACGGCAGTCACAAATATGTCCCATCTGGACACCCCGCAGCTTGCCTATATAGGCATCCATGCGGAGCAGAATATGATTAAAGAGGTCGCCGCTAAGGTCGCAGAACTGCCGGAAATTAATGCCGTGATTATTCTATTGGGCCGCTTTGATATTTTGGCGATTGGTCTTTTCGAGGGGCTCTCCGCCGTCCATCAGGTGGCAAGCAACAAAATTCTTGACCTTAAAGGTGTACGCCTCGTTGAAACGTCTGTCGTTGTGGATGTTGTAAAATATGATAACCGCGTTGCCAAAATCATGACGCCCATCGCTAAATATGAAGCTACGGCTGAATAATGCTCAACCAGCAGGAGATGTCGGATCGACTTGAAATTCAAGACTTATTGGCACGCTATTGCGACGCGATTGATGCTCAAGATTTTGAAGCGCTAGATGATATTTTTGCATCAGACGCGATTGTAGATTATACGGCGGCGGGCGGCGCCCGCGGGAACCTCACAGAGACAAAAGCCTATCTTAAGCGGGCTTTGGAGCAGTTTACGGGCATGCAGCATATGCTAGGCCTGCCAGTGATTAAGCTCACTGGAGATACAGCGACCGCGCGCACAATTGCCTTCAACCCAATGGTGGTTGAGCGGGACGGGCAGCCGCACACTTTCTTTGTCGGTGTGTGGTATCGTGATGAGTTAAAACGCATAGAAGCAGGTTGGCGGATTACGCATCGCCGCGAAGAGGTCAGTTATTTTCACAATGTGCCGGTGGATTTTGAAGCGGTTGACCCTTAGCCTTTGTGGAGTTTTTCCGCGCGAGCTTTTAATGCATGGGCCGTTTCATCAAAGGCTTGCTTAACCCATGGTCCCGCAAAGCGCATGACATGAATGCCGTTTGGCCCGCGAAATTCATCTGTTGAGTAATATTCGCAAGAGTTTTGTCCTGTAGCTTTGATATACTGGTCGCGCCGTGCGGGATAAGGCCAAGCGTCATAATGGGGCAACGCCCAACTGATTTGTTTTTCAGGCTCAAAAGCGCAGATATATTCCGTGTTTTCGAAAAATTCAGGTTCGCAATTCACATAGCTTTTCAGTTTCATCTTCACCGCCGCGCCCATTTCCAGCGTACTTTCACATTCCACGCAAAAGGGATTCCAGTTTGGGTAATTAGGCATGTCCAAAAGGATGTCCCATACGAGAGAAGCAGGGGCGTTAATGCTAAACGTTTCGGAGACGACAATAGCGTCTGGATCTAAAGCTGTAAGGGGGTCATTTTCTTTAAACATTTTAGTCTCTCCTTAATTTTCCATCATCCATTTGGCGGTCGGTGTGTTCTCCGCCAATGTGCCGTCCACAATGGTACGCGGCGTGGATTTAGTATAGATAATGCGCCAGCCGTCATCCGTCTTGCGGTAGCGGTCTTCGTAAAAACTGGCGAGCATTCGAAAGCTTCTTTCGCGCGGATCATAAGTTGCAAAGCCGAGGTTCCAGCGTCCGCTCGCGGTGTCGCCATCAATTTCTATCTCGCCATTGTGGCCGTGATGGACATCGACGATAGGCGTTGTTGCGGCCATTTGATTGAAGATACCCATCAGGCCATCGAGATCAAAACTGCCAAGCGGTGGAAACTCGATTTCGGCATCTTCAGTAAAACAGGCGCGAATAGCCGCGACATCCTTAGCGTCACAGGCGTTTAAGTACCGCGCTTTCAATTTACGGATTTCGCTCTCCGATTCGAGCTTAGCGATGCGGGCTACGAGGTTAGACATTGATAATCTCCACAGTCGGAATGGGATGGTCAGTCGCGCCCGTCCAGCGCCAAAGCATAGTCCCCTTGTTATGTCCTGCCGTGTCAATCCAATTACCGGATTGGTGTTTGGCCGAAACAGTCACGGTAACGCTACCATTCTCATTTAAGTCAGCGAGGCCATTATTCGTATGAATGCTGTGATGGCGATAATCGAGGCTTTCCATCCAGATATTATTGATTTGAAAATTCCACCCTTCGCAGTCTGGGATAGAGCTTGTGATACGCAGGGCTTGCCCTTCTTTTAACTCCCACCAACCATGAAGATAGTAAATCATCGGGTCGCCGCCCGCTTTGATGAATATGGATTGGTCAACTGTGTTTAAAGCATTACGGTTTTCCGCACGGAAAACTTCCGCCCAATTTTTGAAAATAGTAGAAGTGCCGTTTACAAAAGCGGAGACGCGGGTGAGGGCGTTACCTAGAATGTTCATATCAAGAGCAGGCGGGGTTTTGGATACGTTAATCGCTTCGATTTCAACCGTTGCGGGGATTTCAGTCGTACGGTCAAAAAAGGTTTGGCGCACGATTAAAATACTGGAGTCTTCAGCAAGAGGAAGCCAGTCGCCTTCGGCTTTTTTTCGGCTGACGATAATCTCGAAACTGCCATCTACGGCAACGTCCACATCCCGAATATCCAGTTCGCCCGTCGAGGCCATTGAGCCATCTATGGCATATCGATTGGCTTTCGTCCCGAAACTGAGGATAGGAACGGTTCCGCGCTGCCCGCTTATGCGGTAACGATGGGCTCCTGATATAGTCGCATTTTGATAATAATTATCAGGGTTGTCTGACCCGATTTTCGCTGTGGCATGAGACGCTTGGTAAAAGCTTGGAAAGGCGGGGTCACGATGTTCGAGATGCATCTCTAGACCGACCCGCAAAAGCCGCGTGAGGTAGCGCACGCCTTCGGCGCTTTCTGTCTCGGTTGTTTGTAAATCGGAGGACAGAACTTGCTGTCCTGCCGCCTCTAACTCACGGCAAAATTTTGACCAGAGTTCAGCTGCCTCGCTCACTAACCGGGCGCCATATATTGACCGCCATTCACATCAAGCGTCGCGCCGGAGACGACATTGGCATAGTCGGAGACGAAATAGAGCACGGCTTTGGCGCAGTCTTCCTCGGGTGGAATAATGCCGAGCGGAATGCGGTCTGTGATCTCACCGACGACGTCTTCGTGCGAACGGCCCGCCGCGACTTGGGCGTCGATATAGCCCATAACAGGCGCGCCGCCTATCCATCCCATGCGGCAGGCATTAACGCGCACGCCAAAGCCGCCGAAATCTTTGGCCATATGTTTTGTCAAAACGCCAAGCCCGCCTTTACTCGCGGCGTAGGCGGCTTCGCCCGGGAAGGGATTGACCGTGGCCATAGTCGAGACATTGACAATTGCGCCGCCGCCTTGTTCTTTCATTGCAGGTAATACAGCTTGCCCCATGCGGAGTGCACCCAGGCAATTTACATCATAAATGGCGGCCCATTCTTCGGCATCTGCTACATCCGCTGTCGCCCATGCCCCGTGATTATAGGCGCTGTTGACGAGGCCATCTATGCTGCCAAATTCTTCGGACACCGCATTGGCGAGAGCTACACACTGGGCCGTATCGGTGACGTCAGTTGAAAGCGCAAGGCATTGTCCGCCTGCGCCTTTTATCTCTTTCGCGACGGCATCAAGAAAATTTTGATTGCGCGCACCAAGCCCAACTTTCGCCCCTTCGGCGGCGGCGATTTTCGCCATGCTTTGCCCCATGCCAGGGCCCACGCCGCTAATGATGATAACTTTATCTTTGAGTAACATGCGTAATCTTTAACGTAGTCTTTTACGAATTTGAAATAAAATCTTTCAAATTTTCTTTGAATGCGTAGTAATGCAGAAGAATAAAAACGCAAAGGTGTTGTTGGTGATTCCTGATAGAGAAAGTTTAGTTGCGCAAGCTTGTGAGCAAACAGGGCTAAGCGATTTTAGCGATAAATGGTTTTTCGCCAATATTGATGCGCTTATTCCGTCATTAAGCGGCCAAGCTAAACTTAGTCCTGAAGGGGTCTACGGCGCGCAGCATATGATTGTCTCCGCACTCATAAAACGATTGCAGCATGTGCAGCTTATTAAAGATAACCCCGAAATTTTGGAGGAAGAGGTCAATGTTACGGCCGTGCTAACGGGTTTGCCGCGCACGGGGAGCACCATGCTTCACCGCATGCTCGCCGCGGCGCCTAACCTCACAGGCGTGCGCTGGTATGAAGCGCAAAATTATGTCCCGCTTGACGGAGAACTGCGCGGGGATCCTGAGCCAAGGCTTGAGGCGGCAAAGGGCGTGCTCGCTTATATGCTCAAGGCTATTCCCGAATTGATGTCAATCCACCCGATGGATGTTGAGCAGCCAGATGAAGAGGTCATTATATTGGGGCAGCTCTTTTCCAGTTCGATGATTGAGAGTACCTATTTCGTGCCTGATTATGCCGCGTGGTTGTCACAGCAAAATCCGCGTAGAGCTTATGAAGATCTCATCCAAATTCTGCAATCCCTGCAATGGCAGGACCCATCGCGAAAAGGGAAAAGCTGGGTTCTGAAAACGCCAGGTCATTTAATGGGATTGCAAACAGTATTGGATGTATTTCCTAAGGCCAAAATTGTTATGACGCATCGCGATCCTGTTGCGACAATACCGTCTTATTGTAGCATGGAAGCGAGCCTTTATAAAATGGGATCAACTGATATTTCCAAAGCCGAAATTGGAACCTATTGGATGTCCCGCCTTAAAGAGTGGCTTGGTAATTTCATGCATGTACGCGCCAGTGTGGATGCTGATAGGTTCATCGATGTGAACTATAAAAGCCTGCTCACGGCCCCAAGTGAAGAAGGCATGAGAGTGCTATCCGCTGCAGGTATCCCGATGAGCTCCGAGATAAAAGCGGGTATGGAAAATTGGATTGAAGCCAATCGCCGTGAACATCGCGCTGCCCATAAGTATAGCTTGCAGGATTTTGGATTGACCCACGAGACAATCACGACGAAATACGGTGACTATATTCGTCAATACGTATAGCTTGCAGACGCGATGCGCTCTTTTCTTTTAATCATATCTTGTCTGGTTCTGGTCGCTTGTCAGGGCGAAAACAAACCTTCGCAACATAACTCAAACACGAAAGCTGGATGGGGCTCTCTTCCCGGCGGCTGTTTCGATATGGGCGAAACCCGCATTTATCGCGAAGAAGGTCCCGTCACTGAAGTTTGTCTTGAGCCTTTTCAAATCTGGTCCCATGAAATCACCAACGCTGAATTTGCCACTTTTGTAAAAGCTACAGGTCATAAGACACGTGCAGAGCTAGGTTGGAAAGCGGGTGACGCGGCTGGGCCTGGCGTTGATATGGCGCCAAGTTCTGCTGTCTTCGTGCCGCCTAAAAACCCTAAGAGCTTGAATTGGTGGAGTCTTATTGACAGGGCGAATTGGCAGAAGCCTCTTGGTCCTGACAAGGGCGGCTATGAAGCGGCGGCGCCAGTTGTTCACATCACGCGTGAGGACGCAGAGGCTTACGCCAAATGGGCAGGTGGCCGCCTACCGACCGAAGCCGAATGGGAATATGCTGCGCGGGGTGGCTTGAACGGCGAGCTAATGAGCTGGGCGGAGGCCGAAGAGGCTGCGCTCGAGGACAAAGCCAATACATGGCAGGGTGTCTTCCCAGTTCTAAATTCCGAAGATGATGGCCACGCAGGGATTGCGCCTATCGGGAGCTATCCCGCCAATGGCTTTGGACTTTACGATATGGTTGGCAATGTCTGGGAATGGACATCTTCATCTTATTACCCGAGTCATCAGCCGGGTGAGGCTGCGAAGATATACCCCAATGGCTATGATCCTGCTCAGGGTAAGATTCCTGTCGGCGTGATAAAAGGCGGCTCATTTCTATGTGCGCGCTCTTATTGTTACCGTTATCGTCCTGCGGCGCGTCAACCGCAAGATTTAATTTTCGGCACGTCCCATATTGGATTCCGGATTGTGCGAGATAGCAAAAGTTAAGCAACGGAAGACGACATTGCTTGCGCGGCGCGTCGGCCGGAATAGACGCAATCCGCAATAGATAATCCGCTGACATAATTCCAAGAGGCGACACCAATTGCATTGCGTCCTGCCGCATAAAGTCCGCCAATGGCTTTGTCTTTTGCATTTAAAACATTGCCCGTGCTTTCATCGACTTTAAGCCCGCCTAATGTCAGAGTTGGACAGGGGAAAAGTTTGGCGCTTAGGCTGATCTCTATGCCAATAATATTGTCGGGATTTATCTCTGCTATGTCGTCCTGTGTCTTTTCAAATGGATCAGCTAATTCGCCGCGCGCCATTTTATTATATGCGGATAATTGTGCTTCGAGATTCGTGCCGTCCACGCCAATAAACTCTGCTAACCCTTTGGCCGATTTCGCTTTCTTGGCCCCGAAATAAACATTTAATTTGGCTAAGGCTCGCTGGAACGACAAGGCTTTATCGCCCTTCACATCACGCAAAGCTTGCCTGACGAGGGTCTTATCCAAAATCATCCAGCCACGTCCATTATGATTTTCTGTCATCTCAACACCCAGCGTTGCGCCGTATACCATTTCATTGATAAAGCGTTGTCCGCTTTCATTGACAATCATACCGCGCGCAAATGAAATTGGCGGATTGATAAAGCGCCATGCTGTGATGCGGTTCATATTCTCCGCGATACCGCCGACAGATTGGCCGAGGCGAATGCCCGCACCATTATCGCCATCTGTACCCAGCGGATAGCCGGCTGTATATTTCGGCGCGTAATGGGCGAGCATTTTGGAGTTAAACACAAATCCGCCCGCAGAGAGGACAACGCCTTTATTGGCGCGAATGAATATCTCTTCTCGAGACTCGGCCAGGGCTTTGGCTTTGTCCAAATGTCCCATGGCTTTTTTGAAAAAGAATTTCGACCCCGGGATTATAGGTGGGAACATAGCGAAGAGCTTATTCGCTTTGGCTCGTAGGTTCTTATAGCTCTCAAGCGTTTCATTATTAGTAAATCGTAAAGCCTTAATGCCAATGACTTTTCCTGCCGCGTCGGTCACCAGTTGGCGGACTTCGGTATAGGGCAAGACCTTTAACCCTTTCGCCTCTGCGCTAGCTCTTAGCGGATCAAAGATAGAGCCGCCGAGGTTAGTCGCCTTCGCGCCTTGTTTAATCGGCACATAGCCACGATGTCCGCGCGCAGCAGGGGCGGCATGTTTTTTGTAACTTGGAACCAAGCTATTATCACTGTGATAGAGGAAATATTGCGGGGCGGGATAAGAAGTTTTATGGGGCCATAATGTCCCGCGCAAATCCACGCCATGAGACTTTATCCAATCAATGGTCGGGGCGCTTTTCTTGCAAAAATCTCGCAAAGTTTCATCTGAGATGATACCATCTGTTTCGAGCTTCAGATAGCTGAACATGTTGTCTGGTGTATCTTCAACGCCCGCCTCAGTTTGGGTCGCTGTGCCGCCGCCCGCATAAATCACGCCGCCACTCGCCTTGGTCGCGCCGCCGCCTTCAAAGCGGTCAATGGCAATGACAGATAAGCCGTTCTCAATGGATTGCAATGCTGCTGTCACGCCTGCGCCGCCAAGGCCAACGACCACTACATCAGCTTCTGAGGACCAGCTTACATCCTCTGAAGACTCAAGCTTTAGAGGCGCTTCAATATCCGAATGCCAATTCTTATCTTGTGGTGTCATCTGAATGCGTGTCCCTTATATTTTGTGTGTTTTTCTTTGAAAAACTACGCAAAAGCAAGATAAATGCCTTTAAATATCTCAGAATACGTAAAAAATAGACAAATTTATTGCGCATTCGGATACATCTGTTAACTTAGGTTGTACACGAATGATGGGGAAATACATGTCTAATCCAAAAGTCGCTATTGTTACAGGCGCGAGCCGCGGGGCGGGTAAAGGCATTGCGCTAGGTCTCGCTGAAAAAGGCATGACGGTCTATGTCACGGGCCGCACCAAAAAGACGGGTAAGGCCAAGGGTTGGGACGGCACGCCGCTTCCTGGAACTGTTGCTGAAACCGCGCAAGCTTGCACGGAGGCTGGCGGGAAAGGCATTGGCGTTATTTGTGACAGCGCCGATGACGCGCAGGTCGCACAGCTTTTCGAACAGGTTATGGATGAGCAGGGACAAGTCGATATTCTGATGAATAATGCCGCCTATATTCATCATCAACTCATTGAGCAAAAGCCCTTTTGGGAGAAGGAACTCGACGCACAGAATATCCTCGATGTCGGTCTACGCTCGGCCTATGTCGCGAGCTGGCATGCGGCAAAGATTATGGCGAAGCAGAAGTCCGGCCTTATTGGTATGGGATCGTCTTTCGGGGCGAGTTGTTACATGCACGGCCCCGCTTACGGCGCGCAAAAGGCAGGGCTGGATAAGCTCGCTCATGATATGGCCGTTGATTTAGAACCCTTTAAAGTGCAGGCCGTGTCCATCTGGATGGGGCCGCTCTTAACGGAGCGCGCGCTCATCGCCGCCGAGGTTCACCCGGAACAATATAAAGATTTCATCGCCATGGCAGAGACCCCCCAGTTTACTGGCCACATCCTTCACGCAATCGCAACGGACCCTAAAGCGAAAGAAATTAGCGGTCATACATTAGTCGGTGCCGAGGTCGCGAAAGATCGATACCAAATGAAAGACGGGAACGGGAAGCAACCGCCAAGTCACCGCGAAATGTTAGGCTCCCCGAACCCGCCAAACCCTGCGCGGGTGTATTAGGGCGTGAGCGCGAAAGCTCTCTTTAAATATTCCGCGCTGGCGTTATTGGCTGGCGCGCTTTTGCATGTTGTTGGACTACTTATGGGGCCAGACGCTGTTAAGTTTTTAGGTGCACCTCCAGAAATTGTGGAGTCGATTAGAGAAGGCCGTTTTTACGGTCCTGCCATTACCTTTGCCATTGCAGCTTTGTTGGCGGGACTGGCTCTTTTGTCTTGGAAAGCTCGGACCTCCTTGAGCAAAATTACCCGTGCTATTCTTTGGCTGTTTGCTTTCATTTTTACGTTGCGGGGACTTTTAGTCTTCCTATTCGTTCCCGCGATTATGGCGGGTCGGGATGGCGGTGATGCCATGCTGCTCTGGTTTCATGTTGGGGCGTCATTCTTTGTGCTTACCATCGGTTTGGCTTTGGGCTGTGGGCTATTTAAAACGCGGAGAGGGAAGTCATGAAGAATACCTTCGCCGTCATCCTCGCGGTCTCCATGGTCTCGGCTATTGGAGGGGTGCCTTTCAATACCATGCCTCTGATTTCAGGGTCGCTGGGTGAATCCTTATCACTTGATGGCAAGCAGATTGGCTTGATTTCGAGTGTGGCTTTCTTTGGATACTTGATAGGGACGCTCTCAGGCCCTTTTTGGGTAAATCGCGTTAACTGGCGTAAGACTTCTCTATTCGTTTCGGTATTAGCGGCTCTTTCATTTATCTTCGCGGCTCAGGCAAGTGGCGTAATACTTATCGCTTCATTCGTTGGGTTTGGTTTTTTCTGTGCGCTAATGCATGCCCTTTGCATGCGAATACTGGCGGATATGCCTGACCCCGAGCAAGCATTTGGCACACGATTATCAGTGGAATTAATTATAATTTCCGTCGTGCTTCTTTTATTGCCCGCGACCCTTATGATTAAATTTGGCTTTGCCGGGGTGGCTTATGGGTTGGCTGGACTAATTTTGGTAATGGGACTCGGCGCTTTCTTCATGCCCAAGCGAGAAAATTCTCCCGCACTGGAAGCGATTGCTTTCCCGTCATGGAAGCAAGCTAAACCGGGGTGGGTTTGTCTGGGTGTTTTCCTGATTTACTGTCTGGCAAATGTAGGGCTTTGGATTTTTCTTCACACTATGGCGGCAGAATTTTCCCCTACCGGCAAACAGACGGGGTTAATGTTTGGAATGTTGAAGGTTCTTGGTGCTTCGGCCGGGTTTATCGGGGCTATTATCGGCGCACGAGCAGGACTCAGGTTGCCCAATCTGGTATGTCTCGCATTCATTACGCTAGGTTTGATGGGTCTTTATTTGGCCAATAATTTCACACATCTCATGATTTCAAGTTGGATTTGGGAATTTGGGTTTACGCTTGGGTGCCTCTATCAGACAGCCGCTATAGCAAAGTTTGATCCAACGAATAAACTAATAGTGCTAGTGCCAACAGCATTTGCTATCAGTTCTATGGTCGGAGCGGGTTTGGCGGGGTTTTTGACACCAGGTGGCAACTATTTGCCGCTTTTAATATTCGTCTTTGTCTGCTCACTTCTACCTGCTGCATATATGTTTCTCGCGCGGCCAAACCCGCCCGTTTTTAGCTGAGGCCTGAGGAGTTTATTATGAAAATGCATTATTTAATCGGAGCGGCTTTTCTATTAGCGGCCTGCGGGCCTGCTGAGACCCAAGCGCCTCAGGCTGGATCGTCCAAAGTGGAGTCGCCAGAAACAGCGAAGATTGAGGTCCCCAAGGAACTCCCGCTGCCGCCATTTCCAGATTATCCCGCGCCCAAAACGACACTCACGGCAACGGACGTCGGCCCTATTTATTATCCGATTAAAAGCCCTTATGATTTTACGCGCGTTCTTAACGATTATGACGCCCTCGAGACTCATAGCGGCAAAGGCGATTTATTCCTGCCCAAAGGCGCGAGTGCAGAGAGCCCTGTGCCCGCCATGGTCATCCTGCATGGTAGCGGCGGTATAGCAGAGGGTCGCGAATATGAATATGCGCAGCTTTTCACGCAAAACGGTATCGCGGCCTTTGTGGTTGATTATTACGCGCCGCGCGGCGTTACGGAACAAACGCCTTATGTGATGAAAACCATGGCGGCAACCGAAGTTGATATCATGTCTGATGCATATTCCGCGCTAAAGATACTTGGCACCCATCCGGCGATTGACGCCGAACGGATTGGCGTGACCGGCTATAGCTATGGCGGTATGGCCACCCGCTATGTGCTGGATGATCGGCTGAAAAACATCATGGCGCCAGATGTGCCGTCCTTTGCTTTGCATATGGATATTTACGGCCCTTGCCATCAAACGCTGGGCCACAAGGGCACAACGGGCGCGCCTTATCTGGCGATACATGGCGACGCGGATAATTCCGTCGACCCCGCCCTTTGCCAAGAGGTTTACAAAGACCTCGAAGCCGCAGGCAGTCAAGTCGAAAGCCATGTTATAGCGGGGGCGGGCCATGCTTGGGAAAATTATGCACCGCTCTCTGAATTTGAAGGGAGCTTTGTACGCGGCTGTAAGTTTTCATTCGATGAAAATGGCACCTTCCTTGTCAACGGAAAATCAGGCCGTTTCCAACCCACGCCAGAGATGACACGTCCGCAGCGCGCTATGGTGCGGGCGGGCTTAGGGGAACTTGCGGGAAGCTGTGTGGGGCAGGGCTATACGGTTGGGAATAATCCTGAAGCGGATAAGCAAAGCAAAGCGATACAAGTTGAGTTTATGAAGCGGGTCTTTGGACTTTAATATGGCGGCGACTCGTAGAGATATCGTCTTTGATGACCTTGCTAACCCCAAGCTAACGTTTCTGCAAAAGTTCGCGTTGAGTGGGGCCAAAAAAGGCGTCACGGAATTTACTCAAGAGGCGGTTCTAAATGCCGCGCGAGAGGCGACGGGGCTGTCGGATTTTGGTAATGAGTATTTTCGTGAGGCGTTGCAAGTCTTGCTCAATGACTATGCCAAAGATGAAGGGCTGTCAGGCGTTGGCGAGCAACAATGTTTCAAGGATTTGGTTCGCTGTGCCAGTAACCATCTCATCATCCAAGACCGGATTAAAAACACGCCTAAGCTCAGAACCACAAAGTTGAAAAAACCGCTCTCCGTCTCTGGTTTGCCGCGCTCGGGCACAACGCATTTGGTCAATTTACTAGCGGCGAATTCTCGCTTTCAATCGCTCCCGCTTTGGGTGGCCCAAGAGCCTTTTCATGCGCCCGGCCAAGAGAAGGCGAGTGCCAAATTGAAATTCGGCGCGCGGAGCTTGACCCGTTTTCTAAAAAGCGGAGATAGTCTGACTGAAAATGACCCGCGCTATTTACGGTGCAGCGCGCGATGGTCGGGCATGCAGATTATGGGGCCAGATTTGGCGGCCATGCACCCGATGAATCCCGACCATATTCACGAAGAACTGGAACTCATGACCTTTGATTTTGGGTGTAATCAATTTGAGTGGACATCTATGGTGCCAGGCTATCGTGATTATTATTTCGCCAAAGACCAGACTCCGCATTACGACTATATGGTGAAAGTGCTTAAGCTCCTGCAAATTGAACGCGGCCCCGATACAAATGGAGAGTATAAAAGCTGGGTGCTGAAATGTGTCCAAAACCCCGAGCAACTTCCCGCGCTGAAATCCGTCATGCCCGATGCCACAGCCATCATCACACACCGTGACCCCGTGGCGGTTATTCAATCTATCTCGACGATGATTGCCTATGGGCATCGTATTTTGCGAACCTCCGTCGACCCGAAATGGGTGCTCGATTATTGGACAGACCGTATTGAAGCGCTGCTACGTGCCTGTGTGCGTGACCGTCATGTCTGGGGGCCGCAGCAAAGTATGGACGTGATGTTTCACGAATTCATGGCGGGCGATATGGCAACAGTAGAGAAAATTTATGAGCTGCATGAATTGGAGCTAACCCCCAAAGCGCGGCAAGAAATGGCAGATTTTATACAGGCCCATCCACGCGGAAAATATGGCCGCGTAAGGTATCATCTCAAGGAGCATTTTGGCGTGGAGCCAGAGGAAATTAGGGAGCGGTTCAGATTTTATTATGATGCTTTTCCGGTGAAAGTTGAGGTTTAGTAATCGAGAAAGTCGACTTTAATTGTATTGGTAACAATTGAGCTTCCCAACATCGAACCTGCACCTAAACTTATACAGATACCTGCATGTTTAACGCTTTGGAGGATCTTTCTGGAGTCGTCAGGATAGTCTGCGTGGTCTATGATGGCTGACCGTAAATCATTTGGTAGGAATACATAATAAAAAGAGAGTTCATCTTTGTTTTTTTGAATACGCGGCCCGATAATACCTCATCATCCGCAATATCGCAGTTTGTTAAGGTGTAATATAAATGATGCATTTCTTTTTTTACAAGAATGCTCTCGAGGTCTTTGCTGGCGGTGAATTTTACAGCAGTTAACCCGTCAGTATTGAGATTTTCATAGTGCTCTTCATCTATGGGTTCATAAAATTCTACATGTCGGTATTCATCTGCAATTTTAGCTACAGGCAAAACTTCAACAATTTCAATCTCAGCCTTAGTTTTACAGCTTGAGAGTGCCATGCCTAAAATCAAAGTAATGATCATTGTTCTAATTTTCATTTCATTTTCCAAAATATAAAAACAATACCTATAGTCCTATTATACCCCACCCTGCATATCGGGTATTCCGATGGTTTCAAAGCCCCATGATGCCGAGTAAACGGAACCAGAGTAAGGTGGTTTCCATCAAGCCGTACAAGCCCCGCCATTAAGCGGTATCGTTTGCCCGGTCATCCAGCCCGCTTCGTCGCTGCACAGATAGAGCGCCGCCGCACCGACATCTTCAGGCGTTCCTGAGCGGCCCACGAGGGTGGCTTTAGCGGAGTGCTCATGGCCTTCAAAATTATTCATAGCGCCGAGGGAGAGCGCATTGACCGTGACGCCCTTGCGCCCAACTTCGGCGGCGAGTGCGCGCATATAGCCGAGGTTCGCAGCCTTGGCCGCCGCATAATGGGATAGGCCCATGGCGATACCCATGCGGTGGGCTTCTGAGGCAATGATAAGGATGCGGCCATGCTCTGCGGCCATCATAGACGGTAGAAATAGTTTATTTAGGCCTCGCACGGCGTGAAAGTTTAAATCCATTTGACGCTGATAATCTGCATCACTGAGCTTATCAGCTTGCGCGACACTGCCCGCCATGCCTTCGGGCACGCCTGCATTATGGACAAGGATGTCGAGGGTCGGAATATCTGCTGCGAAACTTTGCCGGACATCCTCATTTGTGATGTCGCCAGATAAGGCCTGTGCATGTCCGCCTATTGTGTTCGCCACTTTCACGGCGCGGTCTTCGTGAAGGTCGTTGATATAAACTTTCGCCCTAGCCCCTGATAATGCCTTCGCGATGCCAAAGCCCATGCCTTGGCCTGCGCCTGTAACTAAGGCTGTGCGTCCTGTGAGGTTAAACATGCGCTATCCTATAAAGACTTGGCCGCCATCCAGCGCAATTGTTTGCCCCGAGAGGTAACGCCCGCCATCGCTGCACATCATCGCGACGAAAGCCCCGATGTCGTCTTCGCATTCTCCGACATAGCCGAGCGGGATGGATTTCTGGAAATGCTCGGCCTCTACGGGATTGGCTTTCATCCATCCGGCGAGGGCGGGGGATTTGGCGTGGGGCATGATGGCGTTGACGCGAATGCCGTCCTTGCCCCATTCATTGGCCGCCGCGCGGGTGAGTTGTTGCGTCGCCGCTTTGACCGCGGCATAGACACCGTAAGTGCCGACATCCCAGCGCTTCATGACAGAGCTGCAGAGATTGACGACATTGCCTTTGGACTCTTTGAGGTACGGATAGGCCATTTTCATCAGGCGGAATGTAGCAAGCGGGCCAGAGTCGAAATTGCCCGTGAACTGCTCATCAGTTACCCCGAGGAGCGAGCCGCGCGCGACCTCTTGGGCGTTATTGACGAGGATATCTAAGCGCCCAAATTCTTTGACCGTTGCATCGACGATACTCTGTAAATCCTCAGCCGATTTCACATCACAACGCAAAGCCACAGCTTTCACCCCGCGCTCGCGCAGCATCTCTGCCGTGGTTTTGCATTTTTCCAATGTGCGGCCTGTAACCACGACATGGGCGCCTTGCTTTGCAAGGGCCAGGGCTATGCCTTGCCCAACCCCTTGTCCGCCGCCCGTGATGAGCGCAATTTTATCTTTTAACATCTACCAAAGCTCCGGAATATCTGAACGTGTAATATCGATGAGTTTTTTTAGAAATTTGTTCGCCCCCGCGAGGTCATCATCTGTAAAATGCTTGAGCAGTTGCTCTTCCAGCGCTTTGGAATGGGCGAGGAGCTTGATGAAGGTCTCGCGTCCGCTATCGCTGATGTGGATATCTGTGCCATCGCGCTCGACCCAGTCTTTGCGGAGCAAACGCGCGAAAATCTCGGCATCAGGGTGGTGGCCCGTATGCTCAAGGCGGCAAACAATTTCGTCTTCAGAAAGCGACTCACTCATAGCCAAAAGCGAGAGGCAGAAATATTCTGGCTCGCTCATGCCAATATCGTAGCAGGCTTTGCGCGTTGGGTAGCTCGTTTGGAAATGCGCGCGGGAGAGCAGATCGAGTAGAAAGTCATCAGAGAATTTTCCGCTATTTAAATCCACACCTAATTCATGCGGATCCGCAGGCGCAGTCTTTTGTTTGGCTTCCGCATAGCGTCCACCGTGAAAGACGAGCACGGGTAAGTCATGGGTTTGATAATCAATCACTTCGCCAACGAAAATAATGTGGTCGCCGCCTTCATATTGGAAATGCGTTTTGCAGCGAAAGAGGGCGGCATATTCTGGGAGAAGCGGGAAGCCTTGTTCGCAAGGAGACCACGCGATGCCAGCAAATTTATCATCGCTGGGTCTCGCAAATTGATTGGATAAATCGCTCTGATGGCTGGCCAAAACATGAACGTTGAAACCGCCCGAGTTTTGATAGGCGGGCATGGAGTGGGCTGTCTTGGCAAGCGACCACAGCACTAATGGCGGGTTGAGTGAGACTGAGTTGAAACTACTCGCTGTGACGCCGACAGGTTTGGCCTCAACACCCACCGTCGTGACAATCGTAACGCCTGTCGCAAATTGCCCGAGGGCATTGCGAAATTCATGGGGGTTTGACTCAGACATTATAAGTTTGCGTAGAAATCATAGCCTAAAAATACGCAAATTGAGCGATAAGTCAAAAGAATTGCTAGAAATGCGTAGTTTTTCTGCCATATTGGCGGCGGGCATTGGAGACTATTATGACAGACCTCGAAGCGCGGATTGATCGGCTGGAGAGCTTGGACGCGATACGGCAGCTCGTCAGCAAATATGCGCTCACGCTCGATATGCGCGATGTCGATGCCCATGTGAATTTATTTACCGAAGATATCCGCGTCAGCCGAGAGTCGAGTGGGCGCCCCGCGTTGAAAATCTGGCTCGATGCTATGATGCGTGATCAATTTACGGGCACGTCGCATCACATTGGCAATCACGTGATAGAATTTGATGACCCTGACCATGCCCATGGCGTTGTCTATTCTAAAAATGAGCATGAAACGGGTGACGAATGGGTCATCATGCAGATGATGTATTGGGATAATTATGAGCGGATGGATGGCGAGTGGTATTTTCGCCGTCGTTTGCCCTGCTACTGGTATGCTACCGATTTGAATAAACCGCCTATTGGCGAGAAGAAAATGCGCTGGCCGGATAGAGAGCGTTACGAGGGGGCGTATCATGAGCTATTCCCAAGCTGGGACGCGTTTTGGAAAAACCCACCCAAGGACGGCATCACGCCCGAAGTCGCTGCGCCTGCTCCGCGTGAGGAGTTTCTGAAAACCATGCGGGCTGGACATCCTGAACCCAAGATTAGAGTGCGATAATGCCGACTTTATTTGACCCGATTAAGCTTGGTGATATCGCGTGTAAGAACCGTATTTTCATGGCGCCCATGACGCGGTCTCGCGCAGGTGAGGGCGACGCGCCGACCGAAATGAATGCGCTTTATTACAAACAGCGGGCGAGTAGCGGCCTGATTATCACCGAAGGCGTCTATCCGAATTTTGACGGTAAAGGCTATGTCCGCACACCTGGGATTGTGACGGAGCAGCAGATTGCAGGCTGGAAATTGGTGACGGAGGCTGTCCATGCAAAGGGCGGGAAAATCGTCATGCAAATCATGCATTGCGGGCGTGTGGCTAGTCATCATAATAAGCTTAAAGGGTCGCGTACGCTTGCGCCATCAGCTATTCAGGCCAAAGGCGAGATGTTCACGGATGCGGCGGGCATGCAGTCTTTCGATATGCCCGAAGAGATGAGCTCGTCAGAGATTGAACAGACTATTTCTGATTATGGGCAAGCGACGAGGAATGCGTTAGCGGCGGGCTGTGACGGGGTAGAGCTTCACTGCACGAGCGGCTATCTCCCCGCGCAATTTCTCTCCACAGGAACAAATAAACGCAGTGATAAATATGGCGGGTCATTAGATAACCGATTGCGATTTGTCCTCGAAGTATTGGAAGCCATGGTTGCCGAAGCAGGCGCAGGCCGCGCTGGCATGCGCATCTGTCCTGGCAACCCGTTTAACGACCTCTCCGACGACAACCCTGAAGAGACCTTTCGAGAATTGATTAAATCCATCAACCCTATGGGCCTAGCTTATATCCACGTCATTCGCATAAATGCAGGCGTGGATAATATCGCTCTTGCCGCCGAATTTGAGGGGCCCGTGATTTTAAATGACAGCTATGATTTAGAGCGTGGGAATAGGGCGCTTGCGGAGGGCAAGGCAGACGCCATTTCATTTGGGCGGCACTATGTGGCGAATCCAGATTTAGTTGAGCGGTTTAGGAGCGGGGCGGAATTGACGAAACCTAATTACAAGACACTCTACACAATTGGACCAGAGGGATACATAGATTATGATTAAAGGACAACCAAGCCGCACCGCTCTTTTGACCGCCGTGCAACGTGCCCACCATTATCAAACCGCGCCCGAACCTAAGGTCTTGTATGATACGCTCGCTATGGCCCTGACAGGGTTGGACGGCCCTGAAGCTGTGCAAGGTTATATCGACACGATGGTGCAAGCTTTCGGTGCGCTCAGCGATATTAAAACGGCTAAAACATTTATGAACCGTATTGATGGGTCGGTTTGTATGCGTAGCCGTGTGGTAGAAGAGGAACTCCCCAAAGCCCGTGCACGCGGATTGGAACAACTCGTTATTTTAGGCGCAGGTTTGGACTCCACAGCTTACCGCTGCACGGATTTGACGGAAGGTTTGCAGGTCTTTGAGGTCGACTTTCCGTCGACCCAAGCGTGGAAGCAAGAGCAACTCGAAAAGGCAATTATTGCCGTGCCCGATAACCTCACCTTTGTACCTTTCGATTTCGAAAATCAGACTTTGGCCCAGGCCTTGGAGACGGGCGGCGTGAGCCCCAGCAAAATAACCTTCTTCACGTGGCTGGGCGTGCAAATGTACCTGACGGATGAGGCTGTGAAATCAACCTTTAGCGTTATGGGCGCTTACCCTAAAGGTAGCCAAATGGTGATGGACTTCATGAGCCCTAGCTATGTTCAAGCCGGAAAAGTTTCTGAGGACTCTGTTGCCGATTTACAAAAGGTCGTCTCAGAAATGGGCGAGCCGATGAAGAGTAAATATTACGAAAGTGAGCTCGAGGAAATGTTGAAAGCAGCGGGGTTTAGTCAGGTTGATTTTCTAAACGCAGGCTGGCTAATTGAGAATTATCTCGGCGGGCAAAGAGCGTCATTTGACATGCCTGATGCGGCAACCTCAATTTTGACGGCAGTGATTTAAAATTTATAATTATAGCTTATCTGGAAAATTTATGACTGAGGATAATTTACTCGTTTTTCGAATTGGCGTATAGAGAGAAAACCTGGACTTGAAGCGAAGGTGTTTGAAGTTGATTTAGTTGACTGTGAGCCGACGAGCAATACGGCTAAGAGAATAGATTTAGAAAAGGACTTTCTGATTGCGACAATTTGCGTTTGGGAGTCTGGTGCCGTTGAGTTTGATGCAATAGAGTGCGTTAACGAGAAAACTATTTTTGTAGATCGGGCTGATGAGAACATATCCTTGATTGAGAAACTCGATTATTATCTCGATATAATAATAAACAGATAGAGGTTTATCCAAACAACCGCGCCCGTTCTGTTAACGCCGCCTTCATCCCTTTTTCCCTCACCAGTTTAAAAAACGCCAAAAAGGTCGGGCTTTGATGAAACTCTGCATCTAGGTCAGAGGCTTGTCGGGTACTTTTTTCTACATTCATATTATCGTAAAAATTATTCACCGATTGCTTTAAAATCATCAAGTGATTGACGGGGGTTTTGGCGATGTCCTCGGCCAAAGCGCGTGTCGCGGTTTCTAATTCACCGGCAGGAACAATCTTATTAATTAGTCCTAATTTTTCGGCTTCCTCTGCACCCATGCTTCGCGCCGTGTAGAGCATTTCTTTGGATTTGCGCATACCAATGGTCAGCGGCCAGAAAAAGACGGTGGGCGGGATGCCGAGATCGCGTCCTGCGGGGTGACCGAAGCTGGCGGCTTCACTGGCGACGACGAGGTCTGAAACGGCTAGCATCTCGCCTGCGCCGGAGAGGCACGCGCCTTGGACTTGGCAGATAATGGGCTTGGGAAAGCGCCACATATCCAGCCAATAATCAAGCAGAGCCATGATGTCTTTTTTATCCTGCTCTATCTCGACGCCCTCCTCGAAATTGGCGGGGTATTGCGACGTAATCCAGTTCTCTTCATTCAAATCATATCCCACACAAAAAGCGCGGCCCGCCGATTTGATAATAACCACAGAGACCGCGTCATTCACAGCTGCATTGTCTAACTCCGCTTTTAACTCCGCGAGTAATTCCGGCGTGAGGGCGTTCAGTTTTTTTGGCCGGTTCAGCGTAACCGTCAGAATTTTATCGGTCGTATCTGTGAGGAGTGTGGTAGGCATATTAAGGCTCCTTCTTCACGCGAACGAAAGCCATAACAATAGCCGCTAGGAGTGCGATAGGGATGAAAACCATAAAGGCTTGGTTATAGCTTTGGTTGGCCGCAAATGAGGCCCCGACAAATCCAATCGCAACAACCGCCAGCAAGACCATGAGGATATTCATCATCCCTATGGCGGGCGCGAAATAATCCCGCCCAAATGTATCTGCCGTGATGCCCGTCCAAACGGGATAGATACCGCCAATTGCCATGCCGACAAATGCCGCCACAGTCACGAGAGCGGCGAAGTTGGTGAGAAAAATTGCTGCCAGTAAAAACAGCACATTGGACAGGCAGACTAACGCAAAGACGGCGCGTTTATCAAAGCGCTCAATCATCCAGCCAATGAGGATTTTCCCTAAGATGGCAGACCCCGCCACAACGGTGGGGATGAGCGTGGCTTGAGCATTTGAAAAGCCGATACTCTCGCCAAAGGGCTTGAGCGAGACGAGCAAAGCTTGGTCACTGGCGAGCAGTAAACCACAGGCAAGGCCGATAATCCAAAAATCTCGGTTCTTTAAAATAAGAGACGGGTTCGCCGACGTCACAATTTGTTCTGTGCCCTGCTGTTCGCCGTCAGGAAATTGGCCAATATCTTCAGGCTTGGAAATGAAATAACGCATTATCAAGAGTGCAGAGATCAGAGCGATAGCTAAGCCCATACATAAAAGCGCCGCGCGCCATCCGAATTTAAATATCATATAACTAAAAAGAGGTTGGACAAGGAAGCCGCCCGCCGAAGTCGCCACCGCCGCGATGCCGAGGGCGCGGCCACGTTTCTTGTAAAACCAATTCGTCGTCAGCACATTGGCGATGAAGGGCCCACAGGCGGTAAATCCAAAGCCAAGCGGCAGGGCGATAAGCAGAAGCATTTGCTGCGGGCTTTGGGCGAAAGACAATCCGATAAAGCTCAGCGCAAAGGCGGCGATTCCGATTAGGGCTAATTTACGCGGATTCACGCGGGTGATGGATTTGCCGACTATCGCAGCCCATATGGCAGAGCTGAGAAGAAAGAGCATCATACCCAGATTGACTTGGTCGCGTGCCAAACCAAACTCTGCCTCTATAGGCGTGACGAAATGCTGGAAGGAATAAAACGTCGCCCCTGCCATCAGCATCGCGGTAATGAAACTCGCGCCTAAAACATGCCATCCTCTAAAAGCCATTTAAGCTCTCCCGTAATAGTTTTTGCGCCGCTTCTTCGCCGACTAAGCGGCTCTCGCGGTGGGCGATTTTCCATGTGCCGATATCCATTCGCATCGTCCATTGATTTACGGCTACCCGCATCAGTTTCTGTTTGTGATAGACGCGGGAATAGCCCGTGACTTGGGCGCTATCGCCCTCAACCTCAACAACAAGTGGACCAACGGTATGCGCGCAATCTGGCAGCAGCGATTGGTGCATGTCAGAAGTAAGCATATTAGCGATAGCTTGATGGCCTTTCAGTTCCAAATCACCAGTTTCGCCCTCGCGGCCAGCGCGGGGGTTACTCACGACATAAACTGCTTCCGTCGTGTGGCAGGCGAGGGCAGTAGCGATGTCCCCACAATCCGCAGCCAGACCATAACGCGCAATGACATTGCGAATGGCAAGCTCTGCCTCGACGCGGATGATGCGGTCTTCCAGGTTCATCCCAGCTTATGTGCGTCTTCGGCGATTTTTAAAAAGCTTGGCGGTTCTCCGCCGCCAAAAACTTCTAGGCAGGCGCCTGAGACATAGCTGTTAGCTAGGTCTGCGAGGAAGAGGCAGGCTTTGGCTATGTCCTCTGGCGTGCCCATGCGTTTCATCGGCAGTTTACTGGCGAGGTGTGCCATGCCTTTCTCGCCGCCGTAATGATCGGCGCTGGCTTCGGTTTTGACGAGGCCGACAATGATCGCGTTAACGCGAATATCAGGTGCCCATTCCATAGCGAGGGATGTCGTGACGTTAAGCAGCCCCGCTTTCGCTGCGCCATAGGCGACAGAACCAGGGGAACTGCGCGTGGCAGACACTGAAGAAATATTGATGATAGACCCGCCGCTCGATTTTAGCGGTTCATAGGCAGCTTGCGCAAGATTGATGGGTGCGAGCAAGTTTAGCGCGATGACCTTTCGCGTCAGGTTCGGGCTGGCATCTTTACTGGCCACAGGCGGGCCGCCGCCGGCATTGTTGATAAGGCAATCGACACGGCCTGTTTTCTCTAGCGCAAAAGCGATGAGCGCTTTGGCGGCGTCGGGCTCTCTTATGTCGAGCGATATGAATTGAGCTTTCTTTGGCAGCGTTTCAGGCTCCCTCCGTCCGCAGATAATAATAGTCGCGCCTTGGGCGGTAAAGCTCTCAGATATACCGCGCCCAATGCCGCGCCCGCCGCCTGTCACAATTATTGTTTTGTCTTTGAACGTCATCAGCCGTCTGCGTAATAATTCCTCTCTTATGTTGCGCAAAATAATCTCTATGTATAGTCAAACTCTTCGATTGCGTAGAAAATGAGCAAGTAATGACCACAATCCCACAAGTTCTGTTTGAGCAAGCTGAGCGGCGTCCTCACGCGCTTGCTATTCAGGATGGGGAATGGCGTTTGAGCTATGGCGAGTTGGCAGAGCATGTCCAAAAAACTGCCGCTGTGATGCGCGGGGTGGGACTAAGCCATGGTAATAGGTTTGGCATATGGGCTCCGAATTGTGCGGAGTGGATTGTCACGGCGCTGGCGGGGCAGAGTTTGGGCGCGGTAATGGTCACGCTGAATACGCGTTATAAAGGGGCAGAAGCAGCGGATATCTTGCGGCGTTCGCATTGTAAGTTGCTCTTTACCATTAAGGGCTTTCTAGGCTATGATTATCCTGCGATGCTCAAGGGTAAAGACTTGCCTGATTTGCAAGAGGTCATTGTCATCCGCGAAGAGCAAGGGCAGGGCGTTTTTGACGCTTTCTTATCTCGCGCTGGTGATGACGAGTGTGATAACCACGTCTCTGATGACGATATCTCCGACATCATTTTCACTTCCGGCACGACAGGCGCTCCTAAAGGGGCGATGACGACTCACGCGCAAAATGTGCAGGTCTTTGAGAGTTTCACCGATGCCATTGGGATGACTGAAAATGACCGCTATCTCGTGGTCAATCCATTCTTTCATAGCTTCGGGTATAAGGCGGGGTGGCTATCTTGCCTCATCAAAGGCGCGGCGATTTTTCCATTGGCAACTTATGATCCTAAAGGCGTGCTGGAGCGGATAGAGCGCGATAAGATTACCGTCATGCCGGGCGCTCCAACGATATTTCAAACGCTATTGGCCCATCCTGATTTGGTCAAACATGATATCTCAAGCCTGCGCGTGGCAACGACAGGCGCGACCACTATTCCTGTGGATCTGATCCGCCGCATGCATGAAGACCTTGGCATAGATGATGTCTTTTCGGCTTACGGCCTAACTGAGTCCACAGGTGTTGTTTCGCTTTGCCAGAAGGGTGACGATTTTGAGACGATTGCGACGACCTGTGGACGACCTTTGCCGGGAACGGAATTGCGTTTAGTCGATGATGACGGAGAAGATGTCGTAGCGAGTGAAGAGGGCGAGATTTGGGTGCGCGGTTTTAATGTGATGCAGGGCTATCTGGATATGCCTGAAGCTACGGCTGAAACGATAACGCCCGATGGCTGGCTTAAGACCGGCGACGTAGGCACACAAGATGCCAAGGGCTATATCAAAATCACAGACCGTAAAAAGGATATGGTGATTGTGGGCGGGTTTAATGTCTATCCTGCGGAAATCGAAAAAGCGCTGCTCCAGCACCCTGCCATAACGGATGTGGCGGTCACAGGTGCGCCTGATGAACGACTCGGTGAAGTTACTCATGCGCATATCGTAGCCGTGGGCGGCCCTCCCAAAGAGGCTCTTATAACTTGGTGCCGTGAAAATATGGCTAATTACAAAGTCCCGCGCGACGTGATTTTTTATGAGGCTTTACCACGCAATGCTTCGGGTAAGGTGATGAAGTATCTCCTAAAAGCGTAATGAATTGCGACATTCTTACGCAAATTAGCGTTTTTTTAGTCTAAAAACTTCATTTTGCGTATTAAATGCCATTGAAAAATGCGCATTCAGTGATAATCTCCGCGATTAATGAAGGAGTCTATTATGGGACAGGCAGCATTGAAATCCGTAAGTGAAGACATGGTCTTGGATGTTTCGAGTGCATTGGACACGATCAGTTTATGTGCTGCTGAGGGCCGCAAAAAACGTGAAATCCCTAGAAAGGCTATCGAGGCCATTCGTAAGACGGGCTATTTCCGTTCATTTTTGCCCAAACAATATGGCGGGTTAGAGCGGCCGCCGCAGGAATTTTTCAAAGCCTCCGTCGATATTGCTGAGCGTGACATGGGCACGGCTTGGGCCAGCGGGATAATCGCCGTCCACGCCTATCAATTATCCCTAATGGATCCAAAAGCCGCGAAAGAAGTTTATGCTACCGAGCCGGACACCTTCATCAGTTCCTCTTACAATCCTGCAAATGCAAAGGTCGAAACCGCTGAGGGCGGCTTTATGTTGTCAGGTCAGTGGGGCTGGAGTTCTGGCTCAGGGCATTGTGACTGGGTGTTGCTCGGCGGATTAATATTTGATCAGGGTCCTGAGAATATTCACTACCGCACTTTCCTCGTCAGTAAGCCTGATTATTTTATTGAGGATACGTGGCATGCTATGGGTCTGCAGGCGACAGGGTCGAACGACATTATCATCAAAAAGCCTGTCTTTGTGCCTGAATATCGCACGCATCACCAAATGGACGGCTTTAACTGTAAGCACTATCAAGACAATGAGATGTACTCCATTCCTTGGGCGCAAATGTTTGTGCGGGTTGTGTGTACGCCCGCTATTGGCGCGGCGAAACACGCGCTGCAGCTCTTCATTGATAATGCGCAAGGCAGCTCGACCGATGTCACGCGTCTTGCCAGTGACCCTGATGTGACGCGCCGCGTCGCAGAGGCCGCTAACCTCATCGATGAGACCGAAGCGATCATGTATCGTAATTTCGATGAGATGATGGAGCATGTAAGTGCAGGCCGCGAAATTCCGATGAAAGACCGCATTAAATATCGCTATCAGGCTAGCCTGGTCATTGAGCGCATGATGCAAGCCGTGGATATGCTCTTTGATGTCGCGGGCGGACGTAGCGTTTATCGTAATTCACCCATCCAAGATATTTGGCATGATATTCACATTGCGCGGGCACATGTGGCCAATAACCCTATCAGCTTTGCCCGTAACCTCGGCGCGGTTCATCTTGGCGCTGACAGTACGGATGTTTTTGTCTGATGTCTGTCCCGGAGGGCGGCCCGCCTGAGGGCCGATATGTGCAGGCGGGGCCTATCCGCATGCACTATCTCGAATATGGCGATAGAGGCGGTCACCCCGTTGTCTTTCTGCATGGCTCAGGGCCAGGCAATAGTGCTTGGGCGAACTTTCGTTTGAATAAGGACGCTTTCGCAGGTGCAGGTTTTCGCGTGTTGATGCCTGATATGATTGGCTTTGGATATACTGATAAGCCGCTAGATTTGGGCGATTATACGCTAAGTCTTTTCTGTGATACGCTAATAGCAGGTCTCAAAGCGATGGGTGTTGAAAAGTGTAGCTTTGTCGGTAATTCGCTTGGCGGTGGCGTGGCGATACAAATCGCGCTGGACAATCCTGATTTTGTCGAAAAGCTTATCTTGATGGGCCCAGGGTGTCTCGAACCGCAAGATGCTTATTGGACAATGCCGGGCATTGCGAAAATGATGGACGCGAACAAAGCGGGGATGAGCAATGACACGCAAGGCGATGTCATGCGGCTTTTTACCTATGACCCGAAACATGTGACGCAAGAGCTTATCGATATGCGCTGGGCTGTAGCTCGGGATCAGCCTAAGGAAGTGCTGACGACAATGAAGACGCCTGAACTGGGCTCGCGCATGACAGAGTTGACTTGTCCCATTCTGACATTTTGGGGCGCCAATGATGAATTTATGCCGCCTCAGGGTAAAGAAAAGTGCCTCAAAGCGAATGAACAGTCCCGTTTCATCGAAGTGAATGCCTGCGGCCATTGGGTTATGATTGAGCATGCAAGGATGTTTAATGCGGCGTCCATTGATTTTTTGAAGCTCGGCTAATGGCGATGTCAGAGCAATATCCAATTGTCGCACGGGCGCTATTTAGCGCGCTGGCCGATCGGCAACCCATAGCGCCCCTAACGGATAGCTATCCCGATATGAGCATTGACGATGCCTATCAAATTTCCTTGGCGTTCCTAAATATTCGTAAAGCTGTAAATGGCGAAAAAGTCGTCGGTAAGAAAATCGGTGTCACCTCTAAGCCTGTCCAAGATATGCTCGGCGTGTTCCAGCCGGATTTTGGGTTCCTAACAGATGCTATGCACGTGACGGATGGCAAGGTGCATGTCGATTGCCACATCGCGCCAATGGCTGAAGCGGAAATTGCTTTTAAGCTGAAAAAGGGTCTCAAAGGGCCAGCCGTAACGGGGCAAGATGTTCTGGATGCGACGGAATATGTGCAGCCTTGCTTTGAAATCGTCGATAGCCGTATCAAAGACTGGAAAATCAACATACAAGATACGGTCGCGGATAATGCCTCTTGCGGCGTCTTTGTTCTGGGCGAGCAGAAAGTTGAACCGCGCGGATTGGATATGGCGGCACTAGAAGTTATCGTTGAGAAAAACGGCGCAGAGATTAGCCGCGGTGTTGGGTCTTCGGTGCAGGGCGCACCCGAGAATGCTGTAGCTTGGCTCGCCAATACCCTAGGGGAATATGGTATTCCGTTTGAGGCGGGTGAGATTATTTTGTCAGGCTCACTCGTGCCGCTCCATCCTGCGGCGCGCGGAGACAAAATGACGATGTCTATTGAGGGCTTTGGCTCCTGTGACGTGGAGTTTGTGTAATGGCTAAAATTAAAACAGCTATCATTGGCTCCGGTAATATTGGCACAGATCTGATGATTAAAATCGCGGAAAGTTCAGACGTGCTAGAGGTGGGCTGCGTTATCGGTATTGACCCCGAATCCGAAGGTCTGGCCATGGCGCGACAGCGCGGCTTTGCGACCTCGCATGAGGGTGTTGAAGGGGCGCAAAAGCTGGATGTCTGGAATGATGTCAAAATCGTCTTCGATGCGACGTCTGCATATGCCCACGCCAAGCATGCCGCGATATGTGAAGCTGAAGGCAAGCAAATGGTGGATTTAACACCAGCCGCTATCGGCCCATATTGCGTACCTGTTGTAAATATGGACGCGCATCTGGATGCGCCCAATGTTAATATGGTGACCTGCGGCGGGCAAGCGACAATCCCCATGGTAGCCGCTGTGACGCGCGTTTCTGACTCTGTGCCTTATGCCGAGATTGTCGCCTCAGTCTCCTCGCGTTCGGCAGGGCCAGGGACACGGGCCAATATTGATGAGTTTACGCGCACCACGGCCAAAGGCATTGAGCAAGTTGGCGGCGCGCAAAAGGGCAAGGCGATAATCATCCTCAACCCCGCCGAGCCGCCCATGATTATGCGCGACACCGTCTATGCGCTGTCTGTGGGCGGGAAAGAAGACGACATTCGAAAGTCCGTCGCGGATATGGTGGCTGATGTTCAGGCCTATGTGCCGGGTTATCGTTTGAAACAAGATGTTCAGTTTGAAAAGTTCACGGGTAATAATAAACTCCATATTCCAGGGCTTGGCACCTATGAGGGAACAAAAGTGACTGTATTCTTAGAGGTCGAAGGGGCTGGGCATTACCTGCCGAAATATGCAGGTAATCTCGATATTATGACCTCTGCAGGTATGGGCACGGCAGAGGCTATCGCGCGCAAAAAATTCGAAGCTATCGCATGAGCGGCGTAGTCACTGACCCGACTAAGGACCGTCTCTACATCCAAGACGTGACCTTACGTGATGGCATGCACGCCATTCGTCATCAATATTCTGTAGACCATGTTCGGGTCATCGCGAAAGCGCTTGATGAAGCTGGCGTGGACGCGATTGAAATTGCCCATGGTGATGGCTTGAATGGCGGCGCGTTTAATTATGGCTTTGGGTCCCATACGGATTGGGAATGGATAGAAGCGGTTTGCGATGTTGTTGAAAATGCTATCGTCACGACGCTTATCCTGCCGGGCATTGCTACGATTGATGAGCTGAAACGCGCCTGTGATTTGGGCGTTCGCTCTGTCCGCGTCGCCACCCACTGCACCGAAGCCGATGTCTCGCGCCAACATATCGAAATGGCGCGCGAATTGGGTATGGATACGATTGGCTTTCTGATGATGAGTCATATGGTCGAGCCTAAGCATTTGGCCAGCCAAGCCAAGCTGATGGAAGAATATGGTGCGACTTGTATTTATGTCACTGATAGCGGCGGGGCGATGGATATGGACGGCTACGCCGAGCGTTTAAAGGCTTACAATGATGTCCTAAAGCCCGAGACGGAACGCGGCGTTCATGCCCATCATAATCTCTCACTCGGCGTGGCCAATTCTATCGTTGGTGTACAGAACGGTGCTCGCCGCGTGGATGCTTCGCTTGCGGCTATGGGGGCGGGGGCGGGAAATGCGCCGCTGGAAGTCTTTATCGCAGCTATTGATAAAAAAGGCTGGAACCATGGCTGCGATGTTTACAAGCTGATGGACGCGGCGGAAGAATTTGTACGTCCACTTCAAGACCGCCCTGTGCGCGTTGACCGCGAAACGCTCTCTTTGGGATATGCGGGTGTTTATTCATCTTTTTTACGCCATGCCGAGAAAGCCGCCGAAGATTATGATATGGATACGCGCGAGATACTCGTTGAACTGGGTCGTCGCCGCATGGTGGGTGGACAGGAAGATATGATTGTTGATGTGGCGCTCGATCTAAAAAAAGAAAAAGCGTTGAAGATAGCAAAAGGGGGATAGTTATGGGTGTTGCAAATTTAGGATATGTAATTTTGGAAATGCAGGACCCTACAGTCTGGGCGAAATTCGCTAAGTCTGTATTGGGGTTTGGTTCGGCAAAATCCTTTGGCGAAAAAGGTACAAAATATCTGCGTATGGATAATGCGCCTTTCCGCTATATGATCCGCAAAGGCGAGGCGGATCGTTTTGTAGCGGGCGGCTATCAGATGTCATCTAAGAAAGCCTTTGAAGACCAAATTAAGGTGCTTGAGAAAAAGAAAGTCGACGTTACGCGCGGTTCGGACAAAGAGGCTAAGCATCGCGCTGTCAAAGCTGTGGCTAGCTTTCATGACCCGTCTGGCAATTTGGTCGAAATTTTTCATGGCCGCTCCAAAGGCGAGCCTTTCAAGCCTGGCCATGGCATTAAATCTTTCAAGACTGGCAAAATGGGTCTCGGCCATATGGTTTTGCCTGCGCCTGAAAACAAAAAAACGATTGATTTTTACCGCAAAGTCATGGGTTTTGGGGTTTCAGATGATTTGACGCTCCCTGCCTTCGCACCGGGTCTGCCGAAACAGCGAGTCTATTTCATGCATGCTGATAATCCGCGTCATCATACGCTCGGTCTCTATAACTTCCCGAACCCGACAGGTGTCATTCACCTCATGGCGGAGATGAATACGATTGACGAGGTGGGCATGTGTATGGACCGCGTGAAAGAGGCGGGGTTGCATATTTTTGCGTCGCTAGGACGTCATGCCAATGACCATATGGTCAGTTTCTATTTCTTTGCCCCAGGCGGCATCGGGTTTGAAATCGGATATGAAGGTAAGCAAATTAAGGACTGGTCGAAGTTCAAACCTACCAAATCTAAAATTGGCGACCTCTGGGGCCATGAATATGATTTCCCTGTCGTAGGTGAGTAATGAGCACATCTGTTTTGGATAAACGCATGAGCGTAGCTGATATTGTTGATCAGTTAGAGTCTGGTATGACTATTGGTATTGGCGGTTGGGGCGCGCGGCAAAAGCCGATGGCGCTTATCCGTGAAATTGTGAGGTCTGACTTAAGAGATCTCACTATTGTCTCTTACGGCGGCTGCGATGTGGGTATGCTCGCCAGTGCGGGTAAGATAAAGAGGCTGGTCTTTAGTTTTGTCTCTCTTGACGCCATCCCCCTCGAAGCTCATTTCCGCCGCGCGCGCTCAGCAGGCGAGTTTGAGGTCATGGAAATCGATGAAGGCATGTTCCAGCTAGGCCTTAAAGCCGCTGCTCAGAATCTTGACTTTTTGCCGTGTATTGCAGGCCTCGGGACGGATGTGATGACCTATAACCCCGACATCAAAACTATCAAAAGCCCATATAGCGCTGACCATTATGTGGCGATGCCAGCGATAAAATTAGATGTCGCACTGTGCCATGTGAGCGAGGCGGACATGCGCGGCAATAGCTGGATTGGCGGGCCAGATATGTTCTTTGACGAATGGTTCTGCCGCGCGGCCAACGCAGCCTATCTGACCTGCGAACGTATCGTAGAGACAAGTGCCTTTAATGACGATCATAAAATCCTCCGCATGCCCATTGAGCGAAACCTTGTGGCGGGTGTTGCAGAGATTCCCTTTGGCGCGCATCCGACATCTTGCGGGCCTGATTATGGGTTCGATGCGCCGCATTTGAAGGCCTATAGCGGCACAGCCAAAGAAGGCTGGGACGGTTATGTCTCCGAATTCATTGAAGCGGATGATTATGTTAAATCCGTGGGCGGCGCGGCGCATATTCGCCGCCTCCCATTGCCAGCATTTTAGGAGGCGTACATGAGTACAGACTATAGTCTTGCCGAACTTGCTATCGTCGCCGCGTCCGAGATTTTTCGGGATGAAACGCCTGAAGTTTTCGCGACGCTGATTGGAACCTTGCCTAAACTTGCAGGCTACGTCGCGCGTGAAACATTCTTACCCGGCATGATGATGAGTGACGGGATTTATTATCTTGCCGCCGAGCCTGTCCCTGTTGGCCCGCGCGGAGATTACCCCATAAAGAAAGAGGGACGTATTGGGTATGAGCGTGTCTTTACCGTTATCGCCAAAGGTAACCGCCATGCTTTTGTTGGCCCTGTTCAGGTTGATAAATATGGACAGATGAACCTGTCTTGTATTGGCGATTATGCGAATCCAAAAGTCACGATGCTCGGCGTGCGCGGATTGCCAGGGAATACAGTCAATAACCGCACATCTATGTTCTTTGCTAATCATAACAAACGTGCTTTAGTCGAGGGTGAAGTCGATATGGTCAGTGGGGCAGGATATAACCCTAAGCGTTATCCAAACGGTAAATATCCAAGGGGGTTAGACCACCGCCAAATTATCACAAATCTTTGCGTATTGGATTTTGAGGGGCCTAACCATGCCATCCGTGTGCGTTCGCTCCACCCGGGTGTAGGTTTCGATGAAGTGCAGGATAATACTGGGTTCGACCTTATTAGACCTGATAATATCCCTGAAACCGCGGCCCCGACACAGGCACAATTAGATATCATCGCAAAATGGGATCCTAAAAATCTACGGTCCTATATTTTCAAAGATAATCCGCCCGGAGTGCGTGCGTCATGAGTAACGAAACCGTCCCAAAGGTCGATGCCGACATCGTCTATGAGGAAGAGCATCCCGTTCTTTATGAAACGAAGAACGGGATTGCTTACCTGACGCTCAACCGCGTTAAATATCATAACAGCCAGAACTCCCAGATGCTCTATGCGCTGGACGATGCTTTCTTCAAAGCCACAGGGGATGATGATGTGAAGGTCATTGTGCTGCGGGCGAATGGCAAACATTTCTCAGCAGGCCACGATATTGGCACGCCGGGTAGGGACTTCCATCAAGGGCGTGATGATCGCCGCTCGATGAATTATAATCACGATAATAAACCTGGCGCAGAAAAAGCTTATGTGCGCGAGCAAGAAGTCTATCTCGAATTTTGCCGCCGCTGGCGCGCTGTGCCCAAGCCGACAATCGCGCAGGTGCATAAGGGCTGCATCGCAGGCGGGCTTATGCTCGCTTGGGTCTGCGATTTAATTGTGGCCTCTGATGATGCCTTCTTCCAAGATCCTGTTGTGCAGATGGGGTTTCCGGGCGTTGAATATTTCGCGCATCCCTTTGAATTCAATGTACGCCAAGCCAAAGAGTTTTTACTTCTCGGCGAGCGATGGAGTGCGGAGCGTGTCTTGGCGGCAGGTATGATAAATAAAGTTGTGTCGCGCGAAGAGCTTGAAAGCGCGGTTCAGGCCTGGGCCGAAAAACTCGTCACCCAGCCGCGCCTTGCTATGGCGCTCGCAAAGCAAGCCTGTAATCAAGCCGAAGATATGATGGGTAAGCGCAACACAATGGATGCAGTTTATGGATATCACCATTTCGCTCACGCCAATAATAGCCTGGTCAAAGGGGATTACATTGCCGGTTTCGACGGTAAGAAAATGGCTGAAGCCAATAAGAAAAAAGAGGGGTGAATGCACGCTGCGCTCAACACGCCTTTGACCCAAGCTTTGGGGTGCGACTATCCCGTTATCCAAACGGCGATGGGATGGGTCTCGACGTCACAGCTTGTAACGGCAAGCATTAAAGCGGGCGCTTTCGGCTTCCTGGCCGCTGCCGTCATGTCGCCTGAAGAGTGCGAAGAAGAAATCAAATTAATTAAATATGAGACGGATAAGCCCTTTGGCGTAAACATCCATGCTTTCCAGCAAGGTATTGATAAAATAATAGATATTTGTATAGATTATGATGTTGCGGCTTTATCTTATGGCCGAGGGCCGTCCTCTAAAATTGTCGAAAAAGTCAAAGTAGCCGGGTTAAAATGTGTTCCCACAATCGGGGCTTCTAAGCATGCGAGCAAAGCCGTAAAAATGGGTGCGGATATTCTCGTTTGCCAAGGTCAAGAAGGTGGCGGTCATACTGGGGCAACACCGACATGGCTCTTATTGGCGCAAGTCATAAACCAAAATCTTGGTGTGCCCGTTGTCGCCTGCGGCGGTTTCAAGGACGGTCGCGGCCTTGCGGCGGCACTGACATTTGGCGCGGATGGGATTGCCATGGGAACGCGCTTCATGATGAGTTCTGACAGCCCGACGCCTGATGCGACCAAAGCCGAGTATATTAATTCTGATGTACTCAAAATTCCCGTCTCAACGAAACTTGACGGCCTTCCGCAACGCATGATTTTGAACGGCACTTTGGATGATTTGGAAAAGTCTTCAAAACTTGGGATGCTCACTCGAGCGATTCAAAACGGATTGAAATATAAATCTCAAACGGGGATGACTATGGGGCAAACCATTAAAACGGCGTGGGGCATGGCGAGCAAAACGGACATGACTTTGGGACAAACCATGATGGCGGGTAACGCGCCCATGATTATTCAAAAGGCGATGGTTGAAGGCAAGCCTAATGAAGGCGTTTTACCGAGCGGTCAAATAGCGGGCCTGATTGACGACTTGCCCAGCTGTTCGGAAATTGTGTCGCAGATTGTGGCTGAGGCTGAGGCCAGCTTTAAGAGAGTAGGGGTCTGACATGCCAATTCATACAAATGTCGCCAGCAATATCGCCGAAGTCATTTTCGACTTTCCACCTGTGAATGCTTTTAACTGCGACACATGGAATGAAATTCCGACGGTCATCAATGAGCTTGGCCAAAGACAAGATGTCAAAGTCATCCTCATCCGTTCAGAAGGAAAAGGGTTTTGCGCAGGCGTGGATATCAAAGAACTCGCCCATGACGGTTCGGCCATCGTTGGGGTGAATAAAGGCAACTTTGAGACTGGCAAAGCCATTCATCATTGCGAAGTGCCCGTCATCGTTGCGGCGCATAAATTTATCATTGGCGGCGGCGTGATTATGTGCGGCGCGGCTGATATTGTGATTGCATCTAATGACGCTTATTTCTCTCTGCCCGAAATTGATCGCGGGGCGATGGGCGGTGCGGCGCATTTACAGCGTATGTTAGGCGTTGCGAAAGTGCGCACGGCTTTTCTGACAGGCGGGAAAATATCTGCGCAAGAAGCGTGGCGCTTAGGCGGTATTGAGAAAGTTGTGCCGCGAGACCAGCTTGTCGATGAAGCTATGGGCTATGCTAAAACTCTCTCGGAAAAATCACGTGATGCGCTCCGTATTGCCAAACAGGCACTTAACGGAATTGAACCCTTTGATGTTGATGCGAGTTATCGCTGGGAGCAAGGTTTTACCTTCGAGATGTATATGCATGAAGACAGCCAAACGGCGCGTAATGCCTTTGTCAAGACAGGCAAAGCCGCAGATTACGGGAAGTCCTAGGCTTGGATATTGAGTACACATCAGCGCAGAAACAATTCCGTGCGGAGGTACGGGATTGGCTGAATGCGCATGCGCCAAAGGAGCGTTTACCTAGCTTTGATACAGCCGAAGGCTTTGAGCTTCATCGAAATTGGGAACGTACCCTTGCTAAAGACCGGTGGGGCAATGTGAACTGGCCAGAGCAATATGGTGGGCGCGGATTAGACCTCATCTCATGGCTGATTTTCGAGGAAGAATATTACCGCGCCGATGCGCCTTTACGAGTCAGTCAGAACGGTATCTTCCTGCTCGCGCCAACAATTATGGAATATGGCACAGAGGCGCAGAAAGCGCGTTTCTTACCGCCGATGGCCTCTGGTGATGAAATTTGGGCGCAGGCTTGGAGTGAACCAGGGGCAGGGTCTGATATGGCGGCTATTCGCACCAAGGCAGTGCGGGACGGCGATCATTTCGTTGTGACGGGACAAAAGACATGGTCATCCCGGGCAGTATTTGCCGATTGGTGTTTTGCCTTAGTGCGCACCGAAAAGGGCAGTGAGCGTCATAGAGGCTTGTCGAAAATCCTTATCCCGCTGAATAATGAAGGCTTAACACGGAGACCCATTGCGCAGCTAGATGGCGATCCTGGATTTGCGGAATTGTTTTTCGATGAGGTGCGCGTGCCTGCCGAAAATCTGTTAGGCCCTGAACATGGCGGTTGGGGCGTGGCTATGGCGACGGCGGGATTTGAACGGGGATTATTATTGCGCTCTCCTGCGCGGTTCCAAGCGGCGGCTGCTCGATTAGTGAAACTCTATAAACAGCATAAAGACCGCCTATCTTCTGGCGTGGGTGAGCAAGTCATACAGGCGTGGATGAATACGGAACGCTTCTGCGCCGCGACCTATCAATTGGTCTCGCGCGTGCAGGCGGGAGCGTCTATTAGTTCGGAAAGCAGCGCAAATAAACTTTTCTGGTCGGAAATGGATAGACACCTTCACCGCACAGCCATGACCATTATGGGCGCGCAGGCAGAACTCGAGGAAGGGCTCGACGCCATAGATAATGGTCGTTGGCTCGATGGTTATATGTTCTCCCTCGCAGGGCCAATTTATGCTGGCACAAATGAAATTCAGCGTAATATATTAGCAGAGCGCGTTCTCGGATTGCCGAGGCATTGATGGATTTTCAATTTACACAAGATCAGCAAGATTTGATTGAGGCTGCTAAGGCTGTCTTTGATGGTGAGAATACGGTTGAACGTATGCGGGTGATGGCGGCAGGGGAGACCGTGACTGACCTTTTACCAACTTTGCTTGAATTGGGTTTAGTTGGGGTAATGGTTCCACAGGAGAATAATGGATTAGGGCAAAATTTAGTTGTTATGACTAGTATAGCAGAGGCTGCGAGTTACTCTGGATTACCTGAGCCATTGGTGGAGATGGCGGGAATCACGATACCATTATTGTGTGAAAACCACATAGAATATGACGAAGCTGCAAAGACATTAGACTGCATATTTGAAGAAAAACAATGGGTAGGGTTGAACGCAAGTATGAATGCAATGAATTTTGCAAACCATGCGTGTAAAATTGTTAAAACAACTCAGCATGGAATAGTCGTCCTGCCTTCGCTAAAAGTCGACATCATAGAGCAACATTCCATTGATCCTCTTCGTGGGGTAAACATCTCAAAGGTAAGAGACAGAGGCGTGCCCAACAAGCTCGCTGACTATCACGGTGCCGTCCTCTCTGCCGCGCAACTCATCGGCCTCTCCAAACGCATGCTAGATATGTCCGTTGATTACGCCAGAGACCGGCATCAATTCGGCAAACCCATAGGCTCGTTCCAAGCGGTGAAGCATCAGCTTGCCAATGTGCATACACAAATCGAATTTACGCGGCCGATCATTCATCTTGCGGCCATCAAAGGTGGCGCGGCGGTGCATAATGCTAAAGTTGCCGCCATCGATACGGCGATGCTCGCGGCGGAAACGGCTATTCAGGTGCATGGCGGCATGGGCTACACGTATGAAGTGGATTTGCACCTCTTCATGAAACGGGCTTGGGCGCTTTGCGGGGAATGGGGCGACCGGAATTATCATCTGAAGAAATTAGAAGATTATGTTTTGAACGGGGAGGCGCAACTCGCCCCCGGACAAACATTCGCATAGGAGACTTAAATGGCCGAAGCATATATTATCGATGCAACGCGCACCCCGACAGGAAAGCGGCGCGGGAGCCTGCAAGACATTCACGGCGCAGACCTTGCCGCTCATGTGATTAAAGAGATTGTCGAAAACAACAACATTCCCCAAAACGAATATGATGACGTTATCTTTGGCTGTCTGGATGCAGTCGGGCCGCTTGCGGGTAATATTGCGCGCTCTGCCTGGCTGGTCGCAGGATATGATCTTGTTGTTCCGGGGGTTACGATTGACCGTCAATGCGGCTCGTCTCAGCAATCAGTTCACTTCGCTGCCCAAGCCGTGATGAGCGGCACGCAAGATGTCGTGATTGCGGGCGGTGTTCAAACCATGAGTAAAATTCCAATCGGGGCGTCTATGATGGCGGGACAGCCCCTCGGCTTTGACCATGTCTTTCATACCTCGCCGGGCTGGGTCGAACGTTTTGGCAAAGCGCCGGTCAACCAATTTTACGGCGCGTCAGAGATAGCCAAAAAATGGAATTTCTCGCGTAAGGACCTAGAGGTCTTTTCTTTGGAAAGCCATAAACGGGCCGATAAAGCGCGTAGCGAAGGCTGGTTCGATCGTGAAATCACAGCGATTAATGGCCTTCAACAAGACGAGACAATTCGCGCCAATACGACAATGGAGCGCATGGCTGAGCTTGAAGCTTTTGATAAACACGGCCTTATTACAGCAGGCGTAGCTAGTCAGACCTGCGATGGCTCCTCGGCTATGTTGATAGCGTCGGAAGCTGCGGTGAAGCGTTACGATCTTAACCCTCGCGCGCGTATCCATCATCTCGATGTTATGGGAGATGATCCCATTCTGATGCTAACTGGGCCAATCGCGGCCACGAAGCGCGCCTTGGAACGTGCAGGCATGAGCGCCAGTGATATTGACTTAGCTGAATGTAACGAAGCCTTTGCGCCCGTGCCAATGGCCTGGATGCAAGAGACAGGAATCCCGCATGAGAAAACTAATGTGAATGGCGGCGCGATTGCGCTGGGTCATCCCCTTGGTTCTACGGGAACCAAGCTAATGACAACGCTCCTTCATGAAATGGAACGGCGCGAGTCTCGCTATGGTCTCCAAACCATGTGTGAGGGCGGCGGCGTGGCCAATGTGACGATTATTGAAAGGCTCTAGCTATGGGTGATTTCTGCAAAGATAGAACGGTTATCGTGACAGGTGCGGGCGGCGGCTTGGGCCGTGCTTATGCGATTAGCCTCGGCGCAGAAAGCGCGAATGTTGTTGTTAATGACATCGATAAAAAGACCGCTTCTGAAACGGTGGAATTGATTAAAGAGGCGGGTGGGAATGCGATCGTCAATCTTAGCGATATCACCGATTATGATAGCGCTTTTGAAATCGTTAAATCCGCTATCGATGAATTTGGCGACATTCATGCTGTGGTCAATAACGCAGGCAATAATCGCGACCGTATGTTCACCTCACTCTCTGAGGAAGATTGGGACTTGGTTATCAAGGTCCATCTTAAAGGGCATTTTTGTATTTCTTCTCACGCCGCAAAATATTGGCGGCAGCAAAGTAAAGAGGGTAAAGTTGTCAATGCGCGAATTATCAATACAAGTTCTGGCGCAGGGTTGCAGGGTTCAGTCGGGCAAACAAATTATTCGGCGGCCAAGGGAGCTATCCTAACTTTGACGCTCAACCAGTCGGCGGAGCTGGCGCGTTACGGTATCACGGCTAATGCTGTCGCGCCGCAGGGCCGCACAGGTATGACGGAAGATGTCTTTGCCGACATGATGAAAGTGCCAGAGGATGGCAGCTTTGATAAATTTGATCCCGCCAATGTTGCGCCGCTGATTTGTTATTTGGTGAGCGAAAAGTCATCTCAGATTAATGGACATTGCTTTGAAAGCTTCGGTGGTAAGCTCTCTATCGCAGAAGGTTGGAAAACTGGGCCCGTTAAAGATAAGGGCGCGCGCTACGAGCCATCAGAAATTGGCGGCGTTATCGAAGAGCTTGTGAAAATTACGCCGCCCGCTCAAAAAGTTTACGGGACTTAGAATATGGATTTTGTGTTTACAGATGAGCAAAAAATGATTGCGGAAACGGCGCAAGGCTTCTTTGCGGATAACGCGACAAGCGAGCGTACGCGCAAAGCTATGGCTGGTGACGGCATTGACCATGCGTTGTGGACTGCTTTTTGCCAAGAGCTGGGCCTTGCGGGCGCGGCTTTACCTGAAGCTTATGGCGGTGCCGATTTAGGACAAGTGGAATTTGCTATTTTGACCGAAGCTGCGGGAGCTCACATTGCAGCCTTACCTATTTTGGGGATTGCAATGACCGCGCGCGCGATCAACGCAGGCGGGAGTGACACGCAAAAGGACAATTGGTTGCCAAAGCTAATTAAAGGCGAGCTTATTGGAACTTATGCAGAGGCGTTCTCTATTGAGGAAAAAGGTGGTAAGCTAAGTGGGACATTTAATTTCGTCACTCATGGTGGATCCTCTGATATAATCGTAATTGGGTCACCAGACGGCGCTTGGATTGTAGATCGCAATGCGCCGGGTCTTGACGTGAAAATGCATACGACAATGGACCAAACGCGCCCTCTGGCGACGCTGAACTTGTCAGAAGTAGAGGCTCAGCCTTTAGAAAATGGCAAAGCTGCCTATACAGCCGCACGACAAGGCGGCTGGTTATGTTTGGCGGCGGAGGCATTGGGTGGCGCGCAAGCCTGCCTTGACCGCACAGTCGAATATTCACTGGAACGCGTACAGTTTGGCCGACAAATTGGGTCTTTTCAGGCCTATAAACACCGCCTTGCTGACATGGTTATAGAAATTGAACAGCTAAGGTCTGCCGTATATTGGGCAGCAGCGTCTATGGATGAAGACGCGCCAAACACAGCTTTGGCTTTGCATTCAGCTAAGAGTTTTGCTGCCGATACCTATGCTATGTGTGCTGGGAATATGATCCAACTTCATGGAGGAATTGGATTTACTTGGGAGCATGACGCGCATTTATTCTTCAAACGCGCACGGTCTATCGGGTCTATGTTTGGAAGCCCTGCATGGCACCGCGAGAAAATTGCACAACTAATTTTAGGAGAGGCGGCATGAAACTCGGGTTTTCAGAAGCTGACGAAGCTTTCCGCATCGAGTGTGCTAGGTGGCTCACCGTTCAGATGGAGGGGCCCTTTGCAGATATTCGCGGTATAACCTCGCTCACGGAAAAGCCTGAACGACGTAAAGAGTGGGAACGGCATTTAGCGGCACATGGTTGGTCATGTATTGGCTGGCCTGAGAAATGGGGTGGGCGTGATGCTAGCCTCTCGCAGCAGGTTATTTTTGCCGAAGAGGCTGCGCGTGCAGGCGTGCCTGGGCGGGTCAATCATATTGGCATTGAACTTGCTGGCCCGACACTTTTGGCTTTTGGAACTGAAGAACAAAAGCAACGGTTTTTACCAGATATCGCCGCAGGCAAGACTATTTTTTGCCAAGGCTTTTCTGAGCCCAATGCGGGCTCAGACCTTGCTTCCGTGCGTACGAAAGCCAGACTTGAAGGCGATAGATGGATCGTAAATGGGCAAAAAATATGGACGTCACTGGCCCAGCTCTCCGACTGGATTTTTGTTGTTGCTCGCAGCGAGGAGGGGACAAAAGGCCCTAAGGGCTTGACCTTCCTGATGATGCCGATTGACCAACCCGGAATTGATATTCGCGGCATTAGGCAAATCAATGGCGAAGCTGAATTTAACGAGACATTTTTCACAGATGCGACGTGCCCCGCAGACAGCTTAATAGGCGCACAAGGTGAAGGCTGGAAAATTGCGATGGGCTTGCTGGCGTTCGAGAGAGGTGTGTCCACTTTGGGGCAACAAATGTGTTTCCGTAATGAACTTGACGATATCATCTCTGCGTCAAAGGCGAACGGAACGGCGAGCGACCCTATCATTCGTCAACGCATTGCTAAGGCAGAAGTGGGCCTTCAATTAATGCGCTATGGGGCTCTGCGCATGCTCTCTAATACGGATCATTCAAAAATTGACGGTGCAGCGCTGACCTATAAAATTCAATGGGCGAGTTGGCGGCGAAAGTTGGGTGAACTTGCTATGGATGTGTTGGGCCAGGCAGGCGAAATCACGAGTGAGGACGAATATGTGTGGGACGTTCTTCCTAACCTATTCCTCTATTCGCGTGCTGATACGATTTACGGCGGAACGAACCAGATACAGCGAAACCTTATAGCTGAACGCGGCCTAAGATTGCCCCGAGAACCCCGCGGCAATCTACGGTAGGATAAGTATGACGGATTTAAAAAACATACCGGATTATGTCCCCGGACATGGCCTACTTAAAGGTAAGCGAGTTGTTATTACAGCGGCGGCAGGGACTGGTATAGGATTTGCGGTGGCCAAAAAATGTATCGAAGAAGGTGCGCAGGTTTTTATCTCAGACATTCACGAAGGCCGTCTTCAAAAAGCACAAGATGCTTTGGAGTCTGAAACAGGGCAGCGTCCAGACTATGCGCTTTGTAACGTCACAATTCAGGACGATGTCGGTGGGCTTATATCTTCAGCTGTGAAATCGCTCGGCGGTATTGATGTGGTTATCAATAATGCGGGCCTTGGTGGAACAGCTGACCTCATCGATATGACCGATGAGCAATGGATGGTGGTGATGGATGTAACACTCAATGGATGTTTCCGTATCAACCGCGCGGCGATGCAATTTATGAAGAATAACAACGGCGGCGTTATCGTGAATAACGCCTCTGTGCTAGGTTGGCGCGCGCAAAAAGGGCAAGCTCATTATGCGGCAGCCAAAGCAGGTGTTATGGCTCTAACGCGCTGTGCAGGTGTAGAGGGTGCGGAGTTTGGCGTGCGTGTTAATGCCGTTGCGCCGAGCCTTGCGCTGCATCCGTTTCTACACAAAGTGACGAGCAAAGAACTCCTCGCCGAACTCGAGGCAAACGAAGCTTATGGACGTGGGAGCGAGGTTTGGGAGCAAGCCAATGTTATGGTCTTCCTCGCTAGCGATTATTCCAGCTATATGACAGGCGAAGTTATTTCTAACAGCAGCCAGAGGGCTTAATATGACACTTACAGTGATAGATTCGCCACGCGATTTACTCGGCAAAGAAGGTCTCAAAATAGGGCCCTCTGATTGGATGAAAATATCGCAAGAGCGTATCAACACTTTTGCCGAAGCCACGGGCGACCATCAATGGATTCATGTGGATGAAGAGAAAGCTAAGAATAGCCCTTTTGGGACGACCATTGCACATGGCTACCTTACGCTTTCACTCGCGGCCAAGCTTATGCCTGAAATCTTAGAAATTAAAGGTATGGAGATGGGGATTAATTATGGAACAGACAAAGTGCGCTTTCTCAACCCTGTGAAATCAGGGTCAAAAGTGCGCGGTCATGGTGAATTTATCGCAATCAAAGAAGTGCCGGGCGGCTATCAATCCACTCTGCGCGTCACCATTGAGATTGAAGGTGAGGAAAAACCAGCTTGTGTCGTCGATACTATTAGCCGTTACTACCCTTAAGGAGATTACAATGTCCCAGCAAATGTTAGATGCTGTTCAAGCTTATTTTGATTTATTTAATGCCCAAGATGCCCAAGGTATTGCTGATCTTTATGCCGATGACGCCACGGTCACGGACCCTGTCGGTACGCCTTCTAAAGAAGGTAAAGAGGCTATCCTCGCCTTTTATACCATGGCGGTGAAAAACGGAGCAATATTGAGACAACAAGGCCAAACGCGTGTTGCAGGTAACTGCGCGGCTTTTTCTTTTGGCGTGACAGTGGGGGGGCAGGGCATGACGGATGTCGATAAAGCCGTAGATGTAGATCTGCCTGCAGGTAGTATGACCATTCATGTGATTGACACTTTCACATTTAATGATGATGGAAAAGTCACAGAAATGAAAGCCTATTGGGGCCCCACTAACATAGAAAAACATTAGGACTAGATATGCGCGACGCTCTTATAGTTTCCACAGCCCGCACCCCAATTGGGAAAGCCTTTCGCGGCGCTTTTAATGATACAGAAGCCCCTGTTTTGGCAGGTCACGCCGTACGTCATGCTGTAGCGCGAGCTGGCATAGAAGGTGAAATGGTTGATGATGTCATTCTCGGTTGTGCTGCGCAGCAAGGCAGTCAGGCCTATAATATTGGCCGCCTTGCCACTTATACCGCTGGCTTACCCTGTACTGTCTCTGGATCAACCGTTGATCGTCAATGCTCCTCTGGCATGATGGCTATCGCGCAAGCAGCTCAATCGATTGTGACAAATAATGCCGATATCGTTGTTGGGGGTGGGGTAGAAAGTATTAGCCTTGTCCAAACTAAACATAAAAACAGCCACCGCGCTGTCTCTAAGGCAGCTATTGAAGCCGCACCTAAAGCCTATATTCAAATGATCGAAACAGCTGAAATTGTAGCTGAGCGTTATGGTATTTCACGTGAAGCTCAGGATGAGTATTCTGCGCAAAGCCAAGCGCGAACAGCGGCGGCTCAAGATGCGGGTAAGTTTGATGACGAGATTGTGCCACTTGCCTCCACCATGAGCGTGAAAAACCGCGAGACGGGTGAAATATCATCTCAGGACGTGACCTTGACTAAAGATGAAGGCAACCGCCCTGGTACGAGCGCTGAAAGCCTCGCAGGACTTAAACCTGTTTGGAAAGATGGTCATTTCGTCAAGCAAGGCAATTTCATTACGGCGGGTAATGCCAGCCAACTTTCTGACGGCGCATCAGCCTCAGTTGTCATGAATTCAAAACTCGCAGAACAACGCGGCGTGACGCCTTTAGGCCGTTTTGTAGGCATTCAATTTGCGGGTTGTGATCCAGATGAAATGGGTATCGGTCCCGTTTTCGCTATTCCAAAGCTGCTATCGCGGCATGGCCTTAAAATGGATGATATTGGGTTGTGGGAACTGAATGAGGCCTTTGCTGTTCAAGTTATCTATTGCCGGGATAAGCTCGGCATTCCGAATGAAAACCTCAATGTTAATGGCGGCGCGATTTCAATTGGTCACCCATTTGGCATGAGCGGCGCGCGCATGGTCGGCCATGCGCTTATCGAAGGCAAACGCCGCGGCGCAAAATACGTTGTTAGTACGATGTGTGTTGGCGGCGGTATGGGCGCTGCTGGGTTATTTGAAGTCCTGTAATAAACTTTAAGTGCGGTTATGACTAAATCGGTAATTATCATTGGAGCTTCACACGCTGCTGCACAAACCTCTACTAGCTTGCGCCAAGCGGGGTGGGGCGGTGATATAACTGTGATAGGAGATGAGGCTGTTCTGCCTTATCATCGTCCGCCATTGTCTAAAGACTTTTTGTCGGGCCAAAAGAGTATTGACGATATCCTTATCCGCCCAGCAGAAAGCTATGCGACTGCTGATATTTCGATACGACTTGGCGTGCGGGTAACCTCCATAAACCGGGACGCAAAGACAATCCTGACGGATGCAAGTGATGAACTGGCTTATGATAAACTCGTGCTAACAACAGGCGCGCGTGTGCGCCGCTTGCCAGTGCCCGGCCAGGATTTAGAAAATGTGTTTTATCTGCGAGACACGACGCATGTGCTCGCAATTAAAGCAAAGGCTGAAAGTTCTAAAACGGCTGTGATTATTGGCGGCGGTTACATCGGGCTAGAAACCGCTGCATCCCTAAGAAAGCAGGGCCTTGAAGTTACGGTGCTCGAAGCTATGCCGCGTATATTGCAGCGCGTGACAGCTCCTGAAATGTCTTCCTTTTACAAACGTATTCACGGTGAGGAAGGCGTCACAATCCTTGAAGATGTCGCGGCGTCAGACATTATAAAAGAGGGGCGGGGCCTAAGCGTACACACCTCATGCAATCAGGTATTTTCTACCGATATGGTCATTATTGGCATTGGTGTTATTCCCAATATTGAGCTTGCAGAGGCTGCAGGACTCAGCGTTGGCAATGGGATTGAAGTCAATGCGTTTTGCCAAACTTCCGATCCCGATATTTACGCTGCGGGCGACGTGACATGGCATTATAACCCTATTTATGATCGCCATATTCGCCTTGAATCCGTTCCCAATGCGACAGAACAGGGAAAGGTCATCGCAGCGCATATCACTGAAAATCCGAGAGCCTATAATAGTTTGCCATGGTTCTGGTCTGATCAGTTTGATCTCAAACTACAGATTGCAGGTTTGTCGACGGATTATGATGACGTGATTATTCGCGGCGATATAGATGGTAGCCGCAGCTTCGCTGCCTATTATTTCAAAGGCGATAAATTCATTGCCGTAGACGCCGTTAACGCGCCTCGAGACTTCATGTTCGGTAAAATATCTCTGACGAGAGGTGTGAATTTGGATAAGGCTAAACTCGCTGATGCTAATATTAAGCTTAAGCAAACTACCCTTCCGTGATTAAACCACTTTGGCGCAAGTGGCGATATGTTGCAACTGATACTATGTCTCTTCAAGTGAGCGACGGAACTATTTTTTATAAACCACATTCCACTACTATGGAGTTAAACCTTGATAACATTCGATCGCGAGGACCTATTTTTTCAACTATTTGACGTCGCAAAAATAGAAGATATTCTGACAGATGATGCATGGCATGGCCTTGACCGTAGCACGATTGAAAGTCTGTTGGATACCGCTGAGAAACTCGCCGTCGATCACTTCGAGCCGTCTGCTAAAAAAGCCGATGAGATTGAACCTGAATTTGTTGACGGCAAGGTCGTTATGATTCCTGAAGCTCAAACGGCGGTGGATGCTTATATAAAAGCGGGATTTATGGGTAGCGGCTTTGATCCTGAGCATGGCGGCATGGGATTGCCTGAGAGCGTGATTCAAGGGCTCTTTTTCATTCTGGCTACGGCAAATGTTTCCTATACAGGTTATGGTTTACTCACCACTGCAGCGGGTCGTTTGCTGGCGAAATTTGCGAGTGAAGAGCAAAAGCAGCGCTATTTATTACCGATGGTCGAAGGGCGATATTTTGCCACAATGTGTTTGTCTGAACCCCATGCAGGCTCCTCACTCGCAGACATAAGAACAACCGCAACGCCAAACGATGACGGATCTTATAATATCTCGGGCAGTAAGATGTGGATATCGAGCGGTGATCATGAACTCAGTGAAAACATCATCCATCTGGTAATGGCTAAAATTCCTGGTGGGCCAGCTGGGGTAAAAGGTATTTCGCTATTTATTGTCCCCAAATACCGTCTTGATAACAATGGCAGCAACGGCCGCGCAAATGATGTCAGCCTCGCGGGCTTAAACCATAAAATGGGGTATCGGGGTATCACTAATTGTGCCCTTAATTTTGGCGAAAATGATGATTGCGTTGGTCATTTGGTTGGCGCTGAACATCGAGGTCTAAGCTACATGTTTCAAATGATGAATGAAGCGCGTATTTTCGTTGGTCTTGGCGCAACGGCTTTGGGACAAGCTGGCTTTCGAGCCTCTCTAGATTATGCACGCGAGCGCCCACAAGGTCGACACCCTGGCGAAAAAGACCCGAGTGCTAAGCCGGTACCCATTATTGAGCATATTGATATACGCCGATTGTTAATTGCGCAAAAATCAGCTGTAGAGCCAGCTTTGGCGTTGGGTCTATATTGCGCAAAACTTGTCGATATTGCTCGCAGCAACATTGATAAAGATACTGTAGAACGCGCTGAGCTACTTCTAGATGTCTTGACGCCTATCACCAAATCTTGGCCATCGGAATTTTGCCTGGAGTCAAATAAACACGCCCTACAAGTTCTCGGCGGCGCAGGTTATACGCGTGATTATCCAGTAGAGCGTTATTATCGTGACAATCGGCTCAACCCCATCCACGAGGGCACACACGGTATTCAAGGCCTAGATTTTCTTGGCCGTAAAGCCAGAATGCTCAACGGGCAAGGGCTTACATTGCTCTGTTCCGAAATTCGGCAGACCATTGCTAGCATGCAGAATTTTGATAAAGCAAAATATTATACAAGCATGCTAATGAGCGTCGTTGAAGACTTTGAAATTGTCTCAGGTCTATTGACAGACGCCGTATCGGCAGACTCCCGAACGGGTTTAGCGAATGCAACATTATATCTGGATTATGCAGGTCATATGGTGATGGCATGGATGCATCTTCGAATCCTTGAAGCGACTGAGGGAAGTCAGCGGTCCGAATTATTTATCAAAGGGAAGTGGCAATCAGCTAAATATTTTTATGCGCGAGAGCTCCCTAGAACCTCTCTGTGGGCAGACACATTGCGCACCAACGACCAGAGTGCAGCTCAGATGCGAGATGGTTGGTTTTAGTCACTTGCAGGAGATAGGGCAATGCAAATTCCTTTGATCGCCCGAAAGGCTTTCTAAGGCTTTGTCACGTTAACTGAGCGAGCGGCTATTTTCATTTAGTTACTTCCTTAAGCGCAAGCCGAAGCTGTCGCAATTTTCCACTCTGTCTGAGCTTGTTGCCTGAACTTTCGGAGAGTTTTTCTTGAGATGAGATGGCGTCGATGATTGAAGAGGTTGTAGATTTGGCCAAAGGCCGAAAGCACTTTTTTTTGCGTTCCTGACCAATCTAAATTTCTGTGATTTTCGTTCTCGTCGCCGGATAGGAACGTGTGAGCATTCTACACGGTTGTTCTTTCTGCCTCCCACGTCTTGCAGATGTTTGAGACCCAAGAGTTTCAGGGCTAAGCAAGCTTTGCGAGACCGCCTCGCAGCTTACATGCTCCAACTCGAGAGCATGACTCGGAACGCTGACCGGGCGGCGTACGCGGTAGTGCGGCTACGATCCCTAACGCGGTCTGTGGGTTTATAAGAGAATGGGACAGGTCTTTGCCCTGTACAGGCCATCGGCGGACAACTTGGCTTTGGAGCCAAGCGGACAGGGCGCGAACCACGTGTTGGGGAATGCCGGGCATTGAAAGCGTCAATGCGTGGAATTTACGCACAGCGTGGGCATGTTCGCGGGTGATGTCTCGCATATCTATATCGCCGTTTAGATTGACGAAGTTTGCGACGGCGCGGCGTTTAATCTTAGAGAAATTCGTTACTTGCTCTGGTGATTTACTGGATAATTCGTCAGCCACGATTTCGGACAGATATAAGTCCATCGCCTCTGTGATTGTCGCGGAAGGCGTTTTGACACTCCCAAGCAGCCCATCTGCGTCTCGCTCTTCCTTCCGTTGAGGACGGTCTTTGAGTGGTTCCAATGCGATGAGGCGGCGTAGTAAATCCGTCACAGTGTTTTGCGAAACCAAGCTATCCATCGGCTCATAATTGAAACCTTTAGAGCGCGCCCGATAACTTGCATCGTGATAACTTGCGTCTCTTGGGGTCGATTGAAAACGGTTTGGCAGTATCTCGTTCCAACGCTGGTTGTCTTCGTCGGCGCATATATCCCGCCGCTGGCGGGCGACCTTGCGGCTATCCGTGTCTAGTGAGCGGTATATCAAAGTTCGGTCATCAATATGCCTAACCGCTTTCGGAACGCGCCGCACATAGTGCCATAT